>WNEB01000181.1 GCA_009914575.1 Burkholderia gladioli | reverse complement strand
AGCTCAATCGCTCGTCCCGCCAGAAATCGATTCGCATACGTTCTTCAGGTTGCAGTTGTTGGTACGTTCTCTTTGCCATTCGCGGACTTTACCGGTTGGCGAAGGTGTTGCACTTCAGATTTGAGGCCGCCTTGTTTCGCGCCGGCCTCGTCGCGCCGCGCGCTGCTCTCGATCCCGCGCGGCGACCGGGGGGCGCCGCGCGTTGCTGCCTTCGGTACTGCCGGTGTCTCAGTGAACCGGGCGCGCCTGCGCCGGTTCGGCGGCCAGCGCGCGGGTGGCCGCGAACCAGGCCTCCACCGCCGCCGTGACCGTGTCGAGCGTGCCGGGCGCGACATGCAGCCCCAGCTTCGAGCGGCGCCAGAGCACGTCCTCGGCGCAGGTCGCCCATTCGTGATCGCGCAGGTAACGCAGCTCGGCCTCGTACAGGCCCGGCGCGATCGCCGCGCCCAGCCCGTCGACCGACTGCGCGCCGGCCACCACGCGGTCTGCGCGGGTGCCGTAGGCGCGGGCATAGCGGCGCGCCAGCGCGGCCGGCAGCCAGGCGTGGCGCTGCGCGAACGCATCGGCGAACGGCGCGAAGCGCGCGTTGGCGATGTCGCCGCCCGGCAGCGGCTGGCCCGCCGTCCAGGCCGGCGCGTGCGTGCCGAGCGCCTCGCAGAGCATGCCGACCGCATCCTCGGACAGCTTGCGGAACGTGGTGATCTTGCCGCCGAACACCGACAGCAGCGGCGCGCCTCGGCCCGGATCCATCTCGAGCCGGTAGTCGCGCGTGACTACCGACGCATTCTCGGCGTTTTCGTCCTCGAGCAGCGGGCGCACGCCCGAATAGGTCCAGTGCACGTCGACCGGCGAGATGGTCCGCTTGAAATAGCGGTTGATCGAGTCGCACAGGTATTGCGTCTCGTCGCCGTCGATCGCCACCTTCGACGGATCGTCGCGATATTCGACGTCGGTCGTGCCGATCAGCGTGAAATCGTGCTCGTACGGAATCGCGAAGATGATCCGCTTGTCCGGGTTCTGGAAGATGTACGCGTGATCGTGATCGAACAGGCGCTTCGTGATGATGTGGCTGCCCTTGACGAGCCGCACGCTGTGGCGCGCGTCGCGGCCGAGCGCGCCGTGCAGCACCGAGCCGGCCCACGGGCCGGTCGCGTTGGCGATCGCGCGGGCGCGCACCTCGAAGGTGGAGCCGTCGGCGCGCTGCAGGCGCGCCAGCCATTCGCCGTCGGCGCGTTCGGCCGAGATCAGGCGCGTGCGGGTGAGAATCGCGGCGGCGCGCTCGCGCGCATCCATCGCGTTGAGCACCACGAGGCGCGCATCGTCCACCCAGCCGTCGGAATAGACGAAGCCGCGCTTGATCGAATCGATCAGCGGGCCGCCGGTCGCGTGACGGGCCATCGTGATGCCGTGCGAGCCGGGCAGCAGTTCGCGCCTGGCAAGGTGATCGTAGAGGAACAGGCCGATGCGGATTAACCAGGCGGGGCGCAGGTTCGGCATGTGCGGCATGACGAAGCGCAGCGGCCACATGATGTGCGGGGCGGCGCGCAGCAGCGTTTCGCGCTCCTGCAGCGCCTTGCGCACCAGCCCGAATTCCTTGTATTCGAGGTAGCGCAGGCCGCCGTGGATCAGCTTGGTGCTGGACGAGGACGTGTGCGAGGCCAGGTCGTCCTGTTCGCAAAGAAGTACCGACAGCCCGCGCCCGGCCGCGTCGCGCGCGATGCCAGCGCCGTTGATGCCGCCGCCGATCACCAGCACGTCGTAGTGCGTCTGTTTAGTCACTGCTGCCCTCTGTCCCATGGTCGAACTCGATATTTTCGAATTCGAAATTTAATGAACAAAAGCGAAAAAGTAAAGTTCGTTTAAGAGGGTCGGTAGCGCGCGTCTTGATCCCGGACGATACTGGCGGGATTGTCTTCATCGAGGAGGAAACATGCGTCAGATCATGGTGGCCGGCGCGCTGGCGCTGCTCGCGGGCTGCTCGGCGTTGCCGATGTCCGGCGGATGGGGCGCGCAGCCGAGCTTCGACGCGCTGCAGCGGGCCTGCGGCGAGCCGCACGATTACGGCCGCGACGGCGCGTCCGTCTACTCGGCGCTCGGCGACGCCTGGGTGGCGAAGCGGCACGGCCGCTTGAGCGAGGCGGATTACTGCGCGTTCGCGAACGGGCTGGCCGCGCATCACGCGGCGCTCGGCGCGCAACCGGACGCGACGGCCCGCACGGGCTGGATCGACCATCTGAACACGATGCGCGCGCAGGCCGTCACGTGGCGCTCGAAGGCCGATCCGATCCGACACTGCGCGGCGGCTGACGGCGGGACGCGGGTGCGTGCCCAGCGCGCCCGCGGTTGAATTCGCGCGAGCGTTCAAACGAAAACGAACGCGAAAACGAACATCGCGCGCCGCAACGAAAACGACCGCCGTCCGGAGACGGCGGTCGCGTGATGGGCGGAACCGGTGGGGCGTTCAGGAGTAGCGGACCTTGATCGACCAGAGCGCGGCGTCGCCGCTCTCGGTGACGCAGTAACGGCGGCCCGAACCGAGGGCCTCCAGCCGAACCAGCTGCTGCTCCAGCAGCGCGTCTAGTTCGTCGCGTTCCATGTCGGCCTGATCGGGCGCGTCCTTGACGAGCAACAGGGTGGCGAATTCATGCGGACTCAGCATCGTTCTCTCCAGACAAACCGTACTTCTCACGACCGGACGAAATCCGGGGCGCGTTACCCAGCAGGGAAGGCTCGGGGGGGAATGCTCACGACAGCGTTCGCGACTCGAGAACGCCGGAGATTAGGAGTGTAGTCAACGGTTTCGGGAACCCCAAATGCGGCCCCAAAAATAATTCGATTGACAATCCGTCACAATTCCAGCGGCCGGCATCGCGCGGCAACTTCTTGATTTCACTTGAAGTTTGCGCTGCGATGCAGCACGGGGCGCGGAATTCGAGGCGGGCACGCGCGATGCGCCGCCTGCGCGCTTCAATCGGCCACGTACACCTGCGTGCCGGCCGCGGCGATCGTCTCGGTCATGTCCTCGGGCAGCGGCTTGTCGGTAAACAGCGCGTGCACCTGCGACAGGTGACCCTGGCCGCACCAGCGCCGGGCGACCGAATTTAGAATGATCCGTCACCAGATACACGGTGCGCGCGTGCTGGATGATCGCCTCGGCCACGCGCACCTCGCGCGTGTCGAAATCGCGCATCGTGCCGTCCGTTTCGATCGCCGAGGTGCCGATGATCGCGTAATCCACCTTGAACTGGCGGATGAAATCGATCGCCAGCTCGCCCACGATGCCCTTGTCCCACGACCGCACGATGCCGCCCGTGATCAGCACCTCGCACTCCGGGTTCCGGGTAGCCGCTCATCATGCTCGCGACGTTCAGGTTGTTGGTGATCACGCGCAGGCCGCGGTGGCGGTTCAGCGCGCGCGCCACCTCCTCGGTGGTGGTGCCGAGGTTGATGAACAGCGAGGCCTGATCGGGGATGTGCGACGCGGCGAGCGTCGCGATGCGCCGTTTCTCGTCGTGGGACATGCGCTGCCGCGCGCTGTAGGAGACGTTCTCGGAACTGGTCGGCAGGCTCGCGCCGCCGTGATAGCGGCGCAGCAGGTTCAGATCGGCCAGCCAGTTGACGACTGGGCGGTGTCCCAAACGTAGTTGAAGGTTGCAGGCGGCGGTTCCCGTAGGAATCCGAGAGAATCGGGTTTCCAGGACCAACCTCCCGAATAGGAGAACCGCCGAAATGAAGCCTACCAAGAAACCGAACCGTCGTGCTGATGCTGAGTGTCGTGTTGTTGGTAAACAAGAGCACGAAGCGCTGCGCGCGGGCCTTGCCGAGCAAGCCCAGTTGCTGCTGCCGATGCTCGAGCTGATCCGGAACACGCGGATCAGCGTTGATGAGCTGATGTACGACGCTGGCCGGGCGCTCGTCGAGCAGTTGCTGATGGTGTCGACCGGAGAAGTCGCCGGCGAAAAACATGCCGGACGCGCCGGTGGCGACGTGCGCTGGCACGGCACACAGCGTGGCCGGATCGTGATGGATGAACGCAAGTTGCAAGTCCAACGACCTCGGCTGCGGGA
>WNEB01000180.1 GCA_009914575.1 Burkholderia gladioli | reverse complement strand
CTCGAGCATCGGCAGCAGCAACTGGGCTTGCTCGGCAAGGCCCGCGCGCAGCGCTTCGTGCTCTTGTTTACCAACAACACGACACTCAGCATCAGCACGACGGTTCGGTTTCTTGGTAGGCTTCATTTCGGCGGTTCTCCTATTCGGGAGGTTGGTCCTGGAAACCCGATTCTCTCGGATTCCTACGGGAACCGCCGCCTTCAACCTTCAACTACGTTTGGGACACCGCCCCGCCGGACGGGCTCGTAGATTTCTCCGCATCAAGGGTTCGCTGCGCCGGGCTTCGCCCGCCCTTGACCAGGAAAAATCCACCCACTCGAAATTCAAGAGAGGCCTCAACCCCGACCTGTTCGAGGCGGCGTGCCGCGAGGCCGGGCAGCCGGTCACGCTGCGCCGCCACGAAGGCTACGATCACGGCTACTACTTCATCTCGACCTTCATCGCCGATCACCTCGCGCATCACGCGAAGACGCTGCTGGCCGAATAGAACGAACCGGGCCGGAAGCCGGAAAGACGAAGCCGGCGGCACGAGCGATCGTGCCGCGGGCTTTTTCGTGCGCCGCGCCGTTCAGCGCGCGGCGGGCAGGCCGCGCGTCACGCGACGGCGCGATGCCGTCCCGCCAGGCTCGCCGCGTAGGCCAGCGCCGACAGCGCGGTGATCCAGAAGCTGGTCGGCCAGTCGGTGCAATAGGCCAGCGTCACGCCGAACCACGCCTCGCCGAGCGCGAGCAGCGCCGCGAGCGCGACGCCGGTGGACAGCCGCGTGCTGAGGTTCTGCGCGGCGGCGGTCGGGCCGACCAGCAGCGTGAGCACCAGCAGCACGCCGACGATCTGCGTGCAGGCCGCGACGGCCAGCGCGCAGATCGCGAGGAACAGCACCGACACGAGCCGCAGCGACACGCCCTTGGCCTCGGCCAGCTCGGGCTGCAACGAGGCGAACATGAGCGGGCGCAGGATCGCGGCCAGCGCGATCAGGCTGACCGCGCCTATGCCGGCCAGCACCGTCAGCGTGTCGTGGCTCACGCCGAGCACGTTGCCGAACAGCAGCGCCGTGACCTGCGTCGCGTAGCTCGTATAGAAATGCAGGAACAGCAGCCCCGTGCCGAGCGCGAGCGACAGCGTCACGCCGATCGCCACGTCGCGGCCCGCGAGCCGTTCGCCGAGCGCGCCCATCGCGATGCCGGCCGCGAGCGTGAAGCCCACCATGCCCCAGATCGGCGACACGCCGAGCAGCACCGCGCCGGTCGCGCCGGTGAAGCCGACGTGCGAGAGCGCATGGCCGGCGAAGGTCTGCCCGCGCATCACGAGGAAATAGCCCACCACGCCGGCCAGCACCGCGACGATGCCCGACGCGATGAACGCGTTGACCATGAATTCGTATTCAAACATCGTGCTGGTGCCCGCCGTGCGAATGAGCGTGGTGGCCGTGGCCGCCATGCGAGTGCGAATGGCCGTGGACGCCGTCGTCCTCGTGTTCGTGATCGTGTTTTTCGACTTCGACGTCGCCCGACATCACGAAGATGCGGTCGTTCACGCGCATCACGTCGATCGGCGAGCCGTACAGGCGCGACAGCACCGGCTTGGTGATCACCTCGTCGACCGTGCCGAGCGCGGTCGTGCCGTTGCCGAGGTACAGCACGCGGTCGAGCGCGTTGAGCAGCGGATTCAGTTCGTGCGCGGAGAACAGCACGGTAATGCCGAGCTCCTGCTGCACGCGGCGCACCAGTTCGACCACGCCGCGCTGATGGTGCGGGTCGAGGCTGATCAGCGGCTCGTCGAGCAGCAGCAGCTTCGGCGCGCCGAGCAGGCATTGCGCGAGCAGCAGGCGCTGACGCTCGCCGCCCGACAGCTCGAACAGCGGGCGCTTTGCCAGTGCCGTGGCGCCGACCAGCTCGAGCACGCGCGCGACGTCGGCGCGCGTGTCGCGGCTGAGGCTCGGCAGGCCCCAGCGATGGCCGTCGGCGGCCATCGCGACGAAATCGTGGCCGCGCACGCGGCGCCCGGCCAGCGCGCTACGGATCTGCGGCATGTAGCCGATGGCGGGATTGCCGCGCGCCACCGGCGCGCCGGCCACCGAGATGGCGCCGTGCGCGACCGGCACGAGGCCGAGCACGGCGCGCATCAGCGTGGTCTTGCCGGCGCCGTTCGGGCCGAGCACGCCGACGAATTCGCCGGCGCCCACGGTCAGGCTCACGTCGCGCAGGATCGTGCGTCCGCCCAGTTCGAGCGTGACGCGATCGAGCGCGAGCGCGGGTTGGGAAAGGGTCATGGAATCAGTGTTTGGCCAGCGCGGCGCCCAGCGCATCGAGCTGCGTGAGCATCCACTGCTGGAAGTTCTTGCCGGCCGGTTCCGTCTCCGTGACGCTGAAGGTGGGCACCGAGGCGTCCTTCGCGATCTTCAGCATCCGCTTCGTCATCGGCTCCTCGGCCTGGCTGTTGTAGATGAGCGCCTTCACCTTGCGGTTGCGCAGATCGCTCTCGAACGCGGCGATGTCCGACGCGCTCGCTTCCGTGTCGTTCATAGTGGCGAGCTGGAAGCTCAGGTTGCGCATCTCGAGGCCGATCGCGTCCGACATGTAGCCGAACACCGGCTCGGTGGCCGTGACCGGCACGCCCTTGTACTGCGCGCGCAGCGCGGCGACCTTCGCGTTGATCGGCTTGAGCGAGGCGAGGAAGCTGGCGAGGTTCGCGTCGTACTGGGCCTTGTGGGCCGGATCGGCTTCCGACAGCGCCGCGTCGATCGCCTTCGTGGCGGTCGGCATGGTGGCGGGATCGTACCAGAGATGCGGGTTGTCGCCGGCCTTCTTGCCGACCAGATCGGCCACCACGATGGTCTTGCGCTTAGCGTTCTTCGAGGCCGACAGCAGCTTGTCCATCCACGGATCATAGGCGGCGCCGTTGTAGATCACCAGGTTCGCGTGCTGCAGCGCGCGCGCCGTCTTCGGGCTGGCCTCGAACAGGTGCGGATCCTGATCGGGATTGCTGAGGATGCTGGACACGACGACGTTCGCCCCGCCGATCTGCTTGACCACGTCGCCGTAAAAATTCTCGGCGGCCACCACCTGCACCTTGGCGGTCTGGGCGAAGGCCGGCGCGGCGAGCGAGAGCGCGGCGCAGCTGGCGGCAAGCCAGCGGGTCAGGCGGAAACGGGCGCGCAGCGGCGCGCGCGACGAGGCGGCGAATGCCATGCTTGGTCCTTGACGGGATGGGCAAGCCGCACGCCCGGACGGGCGCGCGGCGGGTCACGCGTGGGGCGTGCCCTTCGGGTGGGTCTTGCATTCGCCGCACAGGCCGGTCAGCTCGACCACCTGGCGATGCATCTCGAAGCCGTGAGCCGATTCGCAGGACGAGAGCTGCTGCGCCAGGTCGGCGCCCGGGATCTCGACCGTGTCGCCGCACGCTTCGCAGATCAGGAACTGGCCTTGATGGGGCGGTCCGATCTCGCAGCAGGCGAGGAAGGCATTCTTCGATTCGATGCGATGGATGAAACCGTGCTCGACGAGGAAATCGAGCGCGCGATAGACGGTGGTGGGCGGCATCGGGCCGCGCTCGGGCGCGAGTTCGCCGATCAGATCGTAGGCGCCGATCGGTCGCTGGGCGGCCAGCACCTTCTCGTAGACCTGGCGGCGCAGCGGGGTCCACGTCAGCCCGTGTTCGGCGGCAAACGCATCGGCACGGGCGAGGCGGGCTTGCAGGGGGGAGGTCGAGGCCATGGCGGAGCACCAGTCGGAGCGAGGAAAAACGAATGGTATAACGTATCTCTCGAATCTGCATGAAGCACCGCAGCAAGCGGCTGCGCGCGATGCGGCAGCGCATCATCAGAGCTATTGTCGAATCTGGTGTACGGCGGTCGCGACGGAAATTTGAGAAGGCGGTGGCGGTTTAGCTGAGAATGTTGCTTGTCATGAGCACAACCAGCGAACCCTGAGTGATCCGGAAACCAGCCGCCATGAAGAAGACTACGAAAGAAGCGACCAGCAGTAAAGCAGAAACGAAGAGCGTGCTCGACGAGCTGATCCAACAGGGCGCGCGGCAGATTATTCAGCAGGCAGTCGAAGCGGAGCTTGCAACGATGCTCGAGCAGTACAGCAATGTGAAGTCGCTCGACGGCCGACGC
>WNEB01000018.1 GCA_009914575.1 Burkholderia gladioli | reverse complement strand
TTCGAGGTAGCAATCGTGCTGGAAGAAGTTCAGGTGTCGGTATCGCTTGACGACGGTGTCGTGTACGCGATGGCCGCCGGCGACCTCCGGGTGCGGGAAGCGACTGCCAGCAACGAAATCGATGTTGACCGTCAGTTGCTTCGCGGTCGCGTCGAAATCGACGCCACTCACGAACCACGGATTGCTGATACCCAAAGCCGTCTCGAACAACTTGCTATGCATGACTCCCCTTCGTTTGCGTGCAAATCGGGCACTTTAGCACCCACTCGAAACTCAAAAGAGCCAGAAATAGGCGTCGGTGTGCCAGGCGTGGATGTGCAGCACGTCGCCGCCCAGCCGTCGCCCCGCGCTCGGGAAATGATCGAGCAGGCCGAGCGGGCATTGCTGCGGGTAGGTCTGGCGCAACGCCAGCTCGCCCGCGTACATGGTCAGCACGTTCTTGCACCAGCCCGGCCACTGCCCCTCGAACTGCGCGAACTCCTCGGCCAGCAACCGGTTGCAATGCTCCATCTGCGCGACAAGAAAGTGCCGCACCATTTCCGACGGCCCGAGCACCGACGCGCCGACGTTATGCAGCCCCGAGTGCGGAAAGCCCCAGCGCGCGCTGCATTCCACCAGCTTGCGGCGCACCGAATCCTCGTAGGCATAAGCGCCGAAGCCGAAACAGAGCGCCGTCGGCGCGAACCGCGCCAGGGCCGGCGTGACGAACGTGTCGCAATCGGTCTTGAGCAACGTGTCTAAACCGGCGCAGATATCGAGCACGACCGACCGGGACAGGTTGGCGACCGAGTTGATGTACGGGTAGCCCGCCCATTCGGGGCGCGTTTCGGCGTGCGGCGGCTCGGGTATCACGATCAGGCGCGGATCGGCGGGCAAGCGGCCCGCCACGTCGGGATGACAGACGACGATCAGCGCGCCGCCGTCCAGCAAGCGCGAAATGGATCACGCTTTTGAACAGCCAGGAAAACTCCTCCGCCATCTGGTCGTTGTGGTCCACATACACCAGGATCGCCGTTTTCATTGGGGTTCTTCTGGACGGGAGAAAGATCGGCGCATCGTAGCATCGCCGTTTGCGGCTTTCCAGCGAGGGGGCATCGTGCGCATCGATCCCGGCAAGGCCGGCACGGCAAGCCCGCTCAGCCCGCCGCGGCCGGCGTCACCGCACCGAACACGCGCGCCCACAGCGCCTGCACGGCCGCGCGCTCCGCCGCGACCGTCTCGCCCGGCACGCGCGCCTTCTCCATGCCGTCGAGCCGCAGCTGGTGCTGGCGCTTGCGATAGAGCCGGTAGGCGGCGCCGACCGTCTCGGCCTCGGTGTCGTCCATCAGGCCGAAGCGCGCCGCCTCGCGCAGCAGCGCGATATTGCCGGTATTGCGGATCAGGGCCGGATCGCGCGCCGCATGAAGCAGCACCCAGTACTGGACGATGAACTCGATGTCGACCATCCCGCCGCGATCGTGTTTGAGGTCGAACAGCGCGCTCGTGTTCGGGTGGCCCGCCGCCACCTTGTCGCGCATCCCGACGATCTCGCGCGCCAGCAGCTCGCCGTCGCGCGGCGTGGTCAGCACCTGCTCGCGGATCGCCTCGAACGCCGCGCCGATCTCCGGATCGCCGGCGCTGAACCACGCGCGCGTGAGCGCCTGATGCTCCCAGACCCACGCGGTGTTCGCGCCGTCGCCCTCGCGCAGCTGATAGCGCCGGAACGCGTCGAGATCGGTGACGAGCAGCCCCGCCTCGCCGTTCGGCCGCAGCCGCAGGTCCAGATCGAACAGCGCGCCGGCGCCGGTGGCCGTGGTCAGCCATGTGATCAGCCGGCGCGTGTAGGTGGTGTAGATGTCGGCGGCGCGGTCGTCCGGGTCGTCGTAGAGGAAGATCACGTCGAGATCCGACGCGTAGCCCAGTTCCTTGCCGCCGAGCTTGCCGTAGGCGATCACGGCGAAGCGCGGCGCGTCGCGATGGCGCTTCGCCAGTTGCGACCAGACCACGTCGAGCGTCACGTCGAGAACGGCGTCGGCCAGCTCCGACAGCCGGTCGCTGACATGCTCGACCGACAGCTTGCCGGCCAGATCGATCAGCAGGATCCGGAACACCTCGGCGTGCTGCGCGTGGCGCAGCAGGTCCATCTGCTGCTCCATGCCGTCGGCGGAGGCCAACCGCGCGCGCAGCGTGTCCTTGAACAGCGCCAGATCGAACGGGCTGGCGATCGCCTCGTCGTCGAGCAGTTCGTCGAGCAGTTGCGGGTGGCGGATCAGATAGCTGCCGCCCCAGCGCGTCGCGCCGAGCACGGACAGCACGCGCTCCAGCGCGGCCGGGTATTCGGTCAGCAACGCCAGATAGGCGCCGCGCCGACCGACCGTCTCGAGCAGATCGAAGAAACGGATGACGGTGTCGCCGCGGTGCGCGGCGTCGATGCCGGGCGCCGCGTCGAGCGCACGCTTGGCGACGCGGTCGAAACGCTGCCGGCTGCTCTCGGGCAGCCCGGCGTAGCGCGACGAGCGCCAGACGCCGCGCAGCCGCGCCAGCACGGTCGCCGGATCGTCGAAGCCGAGGCCCGACAGGCGCGCGAGCAGCGCGTCGTCCTCGCCGTCGTCGGCCAGCGCGTCGCTCCAGATCCAGGCCGATGCGCCCTCCTCGCCATGGCCGTTGCCGCCCGGCTCGTCGGCCAGGCGGTTCGAGAAGATCTGGTCGAACTGCGCCTCGACGAAGCTGCGGTGGCGATCGAGTTCGGCCAGCAGCGCGGCGTAATCGGCATAGCCGAGCGAGGCCGCCAGCGCCGCGCGGTCGTCGGCGTCGACCGGCATCGCGTGGGTTTGCGCGTCGTTGCGGTATTGCAGGCGGTGCTCGATCACGCGCAGGAACCGGTAGGCCTCGGCGAAGCGCTCGGCCACGTCGGCGGCCACCAGCCCGCGCGTGACGGCGTGCTCGAGCACGGCGAGCGTCGGCCGGATCCGGAAATCGGCATCCTGGCCGCCGCGGATCAGCTGGAACACCTGCGCGCTGAATTCGATCTCGCGGATGCCGCCGCGCCCGAGCTTGATGTCGTCGGCCTTGTCGGGACGCATCGAGGCGCGCCGCTGCGCCTCCTGGCGAATCTGGCTGTGCAGCGAGCGGATCGCGCCGATCACGCCGAAATCGAGGTAGCGCCGGTAGACGAACGGCTTGACGATCGCATCGAGCTGCCTGGCCAGGCGCTGCGCCGGCTCGCTGTCGGGTTCGGACACGAGGCGCCCCTTGATCCACGCGTAGCGCTCCCATTCGCGGCCCTGCACGTAGAAGTATTCCTCCAGCATGCCGAGGCTGCAGACCAGCGGGCCGGAATCGCCGTTCGGGCGCAGCCGCATGTCGACGCGGAACACGTAGCCGTCGGCGGTGGCGTCGGACATCACGCCGATCAGGCGCCGGCCAAGGCGCGTGAAATATTCCTGGGTGGCCAGCGCGGCGCGCGTGCCACCGGCCGTTTCGCCGTCGTCCTCGTAGACGAAGATCAGGTCGATGTCGGACGACACGTTCAGTTCGCGCCCGCCGAGCTTGCCCATGCCGACCACGCCGAGCGTCAGGCGCTCGCCCGCCAGCCCGCGCGGCTCGCCGTAGAGCGCCTCCAGTTCGACCGACAGCACGGCCAGCGAGCGTTGCAGCGCGGCTTCGGCCAGATCGGTCATCGCGCCGGTGACTTCGGTGACGTCGGCCAGCCCGGCCAGATCGCGCTCGGCCACCGCGCCGAACAGCTCGATGCGCAACTGACGCAGCGCGCGGCGCAGCGGCTCCTCGCCGATCGGGCGGCCCGGCCCGCCCGCTGCGGCGTCGAGCAGCTCGGTGAGCCGCGCGTCGATGGCGGCGCGCCCGACCGGCGCGGCGGCCCAGGCGGCGATGCGCGCGGCGAGTTCGGGACGCGCGGCGGCGGCGCGCGCGAGGTAGCGGGAATAAGCGGTGCTGAGCAGGGCGGAGGCGTCGGTCATGGCGGCGGCGCGGCAGGAAGGCGGTCGGAGCGCCGGCGCGATGCGCGCGGCGCCGGGGGACAAGGCCGGACAACCCGGGCGCGGCGGCCATCGCCCGCGCGCCGATTCTCCGGCGACAGCGGCGCGCAAGCCAGCCTTACGGCCGACCGGACGCACCCCTGTGTTACATTTCAGCGTCAGTCCGCAACGCTATCACATCGCCGCCCGTCCGCCGCATGCCCGACCGTCAGGAATCCGCAGCCAGTCAAGAAGCCGGACCTCCCAAGCACGATCATCCGGTGCTGCGTCGCGTGCTCCGCGTCGCAATCGTGAGCGGCGCCTCCCTCTATTTCGTCGCCGCCACCGGTTACCTCGGCCTGCGCTACGTGCTGCTGCCGCGCGTCGACGCGCTGCCCCCCCGCATCGAATCCTTCGTTTCCGACAAACTCCATGCCGAAGTCCGGATCGGCAAGCTCGCGCCGCATTGGTCGGGCATGCAGCCGGGCGTCGACATCGCGGCGCTGACGATCCGCGACAAGGACGGCAAGACCGCGCTGAACGTGCCGCACGCCACCGCCGCGATCTCGTGGCGCTCGCTGGTGCAGTTCTCGCCAGCGCTGTCGAGCCTGGTGGTCGATGCCCCTGACCTGCTGATCGAGCGCGAGCGCGACGGCACGCTGTCGGTGGCGGGCGTGATCGTGCCGACTGTCCACAAGAGCGGTAACGACGCATTCAGCACCTGGCTGCTGCGCCAGCAGGCGATCGTGCTTCGCGGCGGCACGCTGCACTGGCTCGACGCCCAGCGCGGCGCGCCCGAGCTGACGCTGACCGGCATCCGCCTCGCGGTGCTCAACGACGGCCTGGTGCACCGGCTCGCGCTGCAGGCGCCGGCCAACGGCACGCTGTTGGCCGGGCCGCTCGACTTCCGCGCGCGCTTCACCCACAAGCCGCTGGCCGCGATCGGCCGGCCCGCCAACTGGACGGGCAACGCCTACGTGGCCACCGGCGCGGTCGACCTGCCGACGCTCGCGCGCTACGTGCCGGTGCCGCTGCGCGCCGCCTACGCGGGCCGCATCGACAACACGATCTGGATCGGTTTTCGCAACGGCCGGCTGTTCGACGCGCACGGCAGCCTGACCGGCGCCGATCTGGCACTGCGGGTGCGCCCGACGCAACCGCGCCTCGACATTCCGGTCGCGCAGTTCGGCTGGGATCTCACGCTCGATCCGGGCCACGACTACACGCTGAACCTGTCGAACCTGCACGCCGAGCTGGGCCAGCCGCCGCTCGACGACGGCACGCCGCTGTCGCGCTCGCTGGCGTTCTCGACGCTGACGGCGCGCTACCGCGTGCCCGACGCGCAGCACGGCCAGCTGATCCGGGTGGCCGGCGACCGCGTCGATCTGGGTATCCTCGCAGAATTCGTCCGCGGCCTGCCGCTGCCCGCGCGGTTCCGCAACGAGCTGGTGCGCGTCGACCCGCGCGGGCTGGTCGCCAACTACGCGATGGGGGCCGAGCGCGCCGCACCGAGCCGCGCGGAGCTGGCCGGCGACGAGACGGCGCATGCCGCGCCGATCGTGCGCTATCGCGTGGCGGGCGATCTGCAGGGCATCAGCTTCGAGGCGCAGGAACCGGGGCCGGGACTGTCGCCGCGCGGCCATCCGCGCGCCGGCGTGCCGGGCTTCGAGAACCTCTGGGGCCACGTCGACGCGAGCGCGCGCGGCGGCCAGGCGAACATCGACACGGTCAAGGCCGCCGTCACGGTGCCGGGCGTGTTCGAGGATCCGCGCCTGACGTTCGACCGGATCCGCGCGCAAACCTCCTGGACCATCGCGGCCGCGCCGGGCGAGCAGCGCCCGCGCGTCGAGGTGCAGGTGCCGTTGCTGTACGTGGCCAACCCGGACGCCGAGATCACCGTGGCGGGCAGCTACACGAACCCGGGCCACGGCCGCGGCAGCCTCGACCTGAAGGCCGACTTCGACCGCGCGACCGTGGCGCGCATCGTCCGCTACCTGCCGACCAGCATGTCCGATCACCTGCACCAGTACCTCGGCCACGCGCTGCAGGCCGGCACGGTGTCGAAGGGCGCGACGATCGTCGCCAAGGGGCCGCTCGAAACGTTCCCCTACGAATACACGCCCGATCAGGGTATCTTCCACGTGCACGCGCCGTTCACGGGCGGGCGCTTCGAGCCGACGCCGCAGCCGCCGCGCCGGCTCGCCAATGGCACGCTGAGCGTGTGGCCGGCGCTCGACGGCATCGACGGCGTGTTCGAGATGCAGCAGAACAAGCTGCGCTTCGACATCCCGCGCGCTCACTACAAGAACGTGCAGCTGACCGGCGTGGTCGACCGAATCGACGATCTCGGCCATCCGCTCAAGTCGCCGCTCGTGATCGAGGGCCGCGCCCACGGCCCGCTCGCCGACCTGATCGACTACGCCGACAACAGCACGCTCGGCGGCCTGCCCGGGCACATCGGCCAACGGCTGCGCGCGCAAGGGCCGGCCTCGCTGGCGCTGAAGCTGACCATCCCGCAGCGCCAGAAGCAGCCGCACACGCAGGTCGCCGGCGCGCTCGCGTTCGGCGGCAACACGCTGGAAACCGACGGCCTGCCGCCGCTGTCGCAACTGCGCGGCACAGTGCGCTTCACGCAGCAGAGCGCCTCGCTCGAGCGGCTCTCGGCGCGCCTGCTCGGCGGCGATGTGCGCGCCAACGGCGCCTTCCGTCATGGCGGCAGCTACGATCTCGACGTGGACGGTCGGATAGCCGTCGATTCCGCGCGCGACCTGAACCTGCACGGGCCGGCGGCGGCGCTGCTCGGCCGGGTGGTGGGCGATGCGCCGTACCGGCTGTCGGTGCGCGGCACGAAGGGCGGCCTGCCCGAAGTCAGTGCGTCGTCCGACCTGACCGGGCTCGCGCTCGATTTCCCCGCACCGTTCACCAAGCCGACCGGCACGCCCATGCCGTTCAGCTTCACGCTGCATCCGCTGCCGCCCGACGGCGGTCGCACGCTCGGCCAGGCCGACCTGAAGCTGGGGCCGGTGGCCGCCACCTACCTGCTCGACGCCACGCACGGCGAACCGGTGCGCGCGGTGCGCGGCGCGCTCGGCATGAACCGCATGCCCGACTTGCCGCGCGACGGCGTGACCGCCGCCGTCGACGCCTCCGCGCTCGACGCCGACGCGTGGCTGGCGTTCGCCAAGACGCTGCGGCCGGCCGCCGGTACGCGCTCGGCGGCGGCGCCGGCCGTCGGCACCGCGGTGGCCGACCGGGGCCCGACGGCGCCGACTGCCCCCTCCTCCCCGTCGGCGCCCGCCGCCGCGAACGCGCCGCTGCCGGTCGCGCGCGTCGACCTCGCGAGCTTCGCGCCGAAACGCTTCGCGCTGCACTTCGGCACGCTGAAGCTGATCAAGCGCAACTGGGAAAACGTGATCGTCGGCGCCTCGCACGTGGACGACCTCTGGCAGGCCAACGTGGCCTCGAACCAGGTGTCGGGCTACCTGTCGTGGGAACCGCGCGGCGGCCAGAACAGCGCGGGCGTGCTCAATGCGCGGCTCGCCAAGCTGGTGATCCCCGACAGCGCCGATCACGACCTGGTGGGCGGCGCGATGGACCTGCCGACCGACCGCGCGATGCCGGCCATCGACCTGGTGGTCGATCAAGTGGTGGCGCGCGGGCACGACATCGGCCGGCTGCAGGTCAACGCGCACAACTTCGACGAGAACGGCATCCCGGTCTGGCAGCTCGACAAGCTCGAACTGGCCAACCCGACCGCCAAGCTCACGGCCACCGCCAACTGGCGCACCTGGCGGCGCGCCATCGCGCGCGGCGCCGACGAGGACGACGCGCCGCGCCGCACCGTGTTCGACTTCAAGCTGGCGATCGACGACGCCGGCGCGCTGCTCGACCGCGTCGGCCTGCCGCGCACGGTCGCGAACGGTCGCGGCACGCTGGAAGGCAAGGTCGGCTGGCGCGGCGGCCCGACCGCCATCGATTACCCGTCGCTCGACGGTCGGCTCTCGATCGATCTAGCCCACGGCCAGATCCTCAAGGTCGATCCGGGCGCGGCCAAGCTGCTCGGCGTGCTGAGCCTGCAGGGGCTGGCGCGCTTCCTGACGCTCGATTTCCGCGACGTGATCGGCAAGGGCCTGCCGTTCGAATCGATCCAGGGCACCAGCCGGATCGACGACGGCATCGCCACCACCGACGATTTCCGCATGATCACCGCGCCCGCGCGCGTGACGGTCAAGGGCAAGGTCGATCTGGCCCACGAGACGCAGGACCTGCACGCGCACATCGCGCCGAAGGTCAGCGCCAGCGCGGCGGCGGTCGGCGCGGCCGTGATCAACCCGCTGCTCGGCCTCGGCGTGCTGGCCGCCAACCTCGCGCTGTCGCAAACGCTGGCCCACGCGTTCGCGTTCGACTACGCGATCACCGGTTCGTGGGCGCATCCGCGGATTCAGCGGGTGTCCGGTGATCGGGGTAAGATGGTCCGCACGCCCGACGGCGAGGCCCAGCGCTGATGCGCGCCGCGACGCCGCCGGGCCGCACCCTTTTTACTCCTCGACGAAGCTTCCTCGATGACCGACCGATCCGATCGCGTTTCCCCGTTCACGGTCGCCGCGCTGCAGATGGTCAGCACGCCCGACGTCGTCCGCAACCTCGACGAGGCCGGTCGGCTGATCGCCGAGGCGGTCGACGGCGGCGCGCAGCTGGTGCTGCTGCCCGAATATTTCTGCTTCATGGGCCACCGCGACACCGACAAGCTCGCGATCGCCGAACCGTATCGCAACGGCCCGATCCAGCGCTTCCTGGCCGACGCCGCGAAGCGTCACGGCGTCTGGGTGATCGGCGGCACGCTGCCGCTGGCCGCACCGGAGCCGTCGCGGGTGCTGAACACCACGCTCGTGTTCGACCCCGAAGGCCGCGAGGCGGCGCGCTACGACAAGATCCACCTGTTCAGCTTCGAGAAGGGCGAGGAAGCGTTCGACGAAGCGCGCACGATCCGCCCCGGCGAGGCCGTGCAGGCCTTCGACGCGCCGTTCGGCAAGGTGGGCCTGTCGGTCTGCTACGATCTGCGCTTCCCGGAGCTGTACCGCAAGCTCGGCGATTGCGCCCTGATGGTGGTGCCGTCGGCCTTCACGTACACCACCGGCCGCGCGCACTGGGAAACGCTGCTGCGCGCGCGCGCGGTCGAGAACCAGTGCTACGTGCTGGCGGCCGCGCAGGGCGGCAAGCACGAGAACGACCGCCGCACCTGGGGGCACAGCCTGCTGATCGAGCCGTGGGGCGAGATCGTCGCCGTGCGCGAGGAAGGCGCCGGCGTCGTGGCCGGCCCGATCGACGCGGCGCGCATCGCCGAAGTTCGCCAGAGCCTGCCCGCGTGGCGGCATCGCGTGCTCGGCTGACGCCCCGCCACCATTACGAGACACCCCCGAGTCACCCGCTAAGAACCCCGATACCGCATGAACATCATCGAACCCGGCATCCGCAATCTCGCCCTCGCCAAGGACATCCTGCTCACGCCGTACGGCCTCGACGAATCGCTGCTCACGCGCACTCTCGCCGACATCTTCACGCACCGCGTCGACTACGCCGACCTGTACTTCCAGACCACGCGCAGCGAGGCCTGGAGCCTCGAGGAAGGGATCGTCAAATCGGGCAGCTTCAGCATCGACCAGGGTGTGGGCGTGCGCGCCGTGGCGGGCGACCGCACCGCGTTCGCCTACTCGGACGACCTCTCGCCCGAAGCGATCCGCCAGGCGGCCTCGGCCACCAAGGCGATCGCCGCGGCGGGCGGCGGGCGGCGCAAGGTGCAGGTCGCGTCGTCGCTGCCCGGCGTGACGGGGCGCGATCTGTATCTGCCGTCCGATCCGCTGGCGTCGCTCGACGCCAGCGCGAAGGTCAAGCTGCTGGAGCGCATCGAGCAGATGGCGCGCGGGCGCGACCCGCGCATCACGCAGGTGATGGCAGGCCTGGCCGGCGAATACGACGTGGTGCTGGTGGCGCGCAGCGACGGCGCGCTGGCCGCCGACATCCGCCCGCTGGTGCGCGTGTCGGTCACGGTGATCGCCGAACAGAACGGCCGACGCGAAGTCGGCTCGGGCGGCGGCGGCGGCCGCTTCGACTACCGCTATTTCACCGACGACGTGCTGTCGAAATACGTGGACGACGCCGTGCACGCGGCGCTCGTCACCCTCGACGCGCGCCCGGCGCCGACCGGCACGATGACGGTGGTGCTCGGCTCGGGCTGGCCCGGCGTGCTGCTGCACGAGGCGATCGGCCACGGCCTCGAGGGCGACTTCAACCGCAAGGGCTCGTCGGCGTTCGCGGGCCAGATCGGCGAGCGCGTCGCGGCCAAGGGCGTGACGGTGGTCGACGACGGCACGCTGCCGAACCGCCGCGGCTCGCTGAACATCGACGACGAAGGCAACCCCACGCAGTGCACCACGCTGATCGAGGACGGCATCCTGAAGGGCTACATCCAGGACACGCTGAACGCGCGCCTGATGAAGATGCCCGTCACCGGCAACGCGCGCCGCGAGTCGTACGCGGCGCTGCCGATGCCGCGCATGACGAACACGTACATGCTGAACGGCGACAAGGATCCGCAGGAAATCATCGCGTCGGTGAAGCACGGCCTGTACGCGGTGAACTTCGGCGGCGGCCAGGTCGACATCACGAACGGCAAGTTCGTGTTCTCGGCGTCCGAGGCGTACATGATCGAGAACGGCAAGATCACCTACCCGGTGAAGGGCGCGACGCTGATCGGCAGCGGCCCGGAATCGCTGAAGGACGTGAGCATGATCGGCAACGACATGTCGCTCGACTCGGGTGTCGGCGTGTGCGGCAAGGAAGGCCAGAGCGTGCCGGTCGGCGTCGGCCAGCCGACCCTGCGGATCGACCGGATGACGGTCGGCGGCGTCGTTTCCTGAATACGGTGAATCTTCCCAATGCTACCTGCCGCAACCATTCAGGATCCGAAGGACTACAGCATCAACGGCCGGTTTTTCCGGCGCGTCCTCGGATTGGCGCGTCCGTACTGGGTACGGCCTGACGCATGGCGCTCATGGCTCGTGCTGGCGGCATGTTCAGCCTTCTCGATCGCCGAGACGGCGCTCGGCGCCAGGCTGTCGTATCTCACCAAGGGCATGGGTGATGCGCTGGTGTCGCGCCAGGCAGTGTCCTACTGGCACTTGTTCATGCTGGTCACGCTGATCGGTCTGATCATCAATGGCGGGGTGGTCAGTCTGTTCTTCAACTTCGTGTCCAGCCGACTAGCCTTGCATTGGCGCGCATGGTTGACTCGCGATCTGGTTCGGCGCTACCTGGGGGGGCGCGCGTACTTCCGAATCGAGCAGGACGGCGATGTCGACAATGTCGATCAGCGCATCCAGCAGGAAGCCGGGCCGTTCTGCAACATGTCCATGATGTTGCCCTGGATACTGTTGACTACCGCGTCCGGGGTAACTGTCCAGGGATGGATATTGAAATCGATCGCCCCCGCCTTATTTTACGGCGTCCTTGCCTACGGCGTCGCGACCGCGGTCATTACATGGTGGATGTATCGCCCGTATATCCGTTTGAGCTTCGACTCGACCGTGGCGGAAGCCGACCTGCGTTTCGGCATCTTGCATGTCCGGAATTACGCGGAAACGATTGCCCTGTATCGCGGCGAGCAGGCAGAGGGCACGAGCATCGAACGGCGCTTGCGGCGGGCGATCGGCATTGCGGTGGCGACCTTGCGCTATGAATTCGTCATGGGGACCGCACAAACCATTGTCGGTCTGATCTGGACGCTGTTGCCGGTGCTGATGTTGGTGCCGCTGTATTTCAGCGGAACCATTACGTTCGGGACGATTGCCCAGGGGACGGCTTCCGCTGGCCTGCTGCTGGGTACGATCCAGCGGTTGACGAATTTCGTACCGACATTCGCGACGGCAGCGCCGCACGTGGTGCGGCTGGCGCAGATTGTCGAGAAAGTGCAGGCGGTCGAACAAGAAGGCGTTGTGCGGAAAGACGCGATCGCGTTCCATCATGGCCAGACCATCCGGATCGACCGTCTCACCCTGCTGACGCCTGGACGAGAACGCACGCTGCTGCAGGACCTGAGTCTGACGCTTCCCCCCGGCGAGCACCTGTTGATCATGGGGCAGACCGGCGTCGGCAAGAGTTCACTGTTGCGTGCGATGGCGGGGTTGTGGCGCACGGGCAGCGGCACGATTACAATGCCCGGCACCGACGAAGTGCTGTTCTTGCCGCAGCGGCCCTACATGCTGCTCGGCAGTCTGCGCGAACAGATCCTGTATCCGGTCACGACGCGGCAGTTCACCGACAGCGAACTCCAGGCATTCCTCGCGGCGGTATCGCTGCCCGATCTGGCCGCCCGGCACGGCGGATTTGACAGCGTGATCGACTGGTCACGCGTGCTGTCGCTCGGCGAGCAGCAGCGGATCGGTTTCGCGCGTGCACTTGCGGCAGGGGCGCGTTACGTCTGCCTGGACGAAGCGACGAGCGCGGTGGACGTGGCAACGGAAGCGCGGCTCTACCGCGTGCTGGCCGCCCACGGCACGACCTGCGTGAGCGTCGGCCACCGCCCGTCGCTGTTCGCCCACCACACCCGGGTACTGGAATTGCTCGCGGACGGTCGGGTGCGTCTCCTGGACGTCGATCAGGCGCGCGAGGAGGCGGCTCGCCTGAGCGACGAAGACGTGCTTTGAGCGCCATTGACGGTAAACCTTGCTCATCGATTCGACCATCCCATGAAAATGACGGAATCCATACGAACCGATCGACTGATGCATACCCAGTCGAAACTGCGGGAGATTGCGGCCGATGCACTTCGGCAGGCGACGGCATTGGGCGCGACCGACGCAGTCGTCGGCATCAACGAGGGCGACGGACTCTCCGTATCGGTTCGTCGAGGCGCGCTCGAAACGATCGAGAATCAGCGCGACAAGCGCGTCAACGTCACCATATTCGTCGGCCGCCGCAGCGGCACGGCAAGCACGTCGGACTTCTCGCCGGGTGCGGTGCGGGACGCGATAGCGGCGGCGGGCCACGTTGCGCGCTTCACATCCGAGGACGATGCCGCAGGGCCTGCGGAAGCGGAACTGCTCGAAACCGCGCCGTCCGACCTCGATCTCTACCATCCGTGGGCCGTGTCGGTGGATGACGCGGTCGAGATCGCCCGCCGGGCGGAGGACGCTGCGTTTGCCGTCAGCCCGAAAATCGTCAACTCGGAAGGTGCGAGCGTATCGACCCGGCACGGACAGACCGTACTCGCGACGTCACGCGGATTCCTTGACGGCTATCCGTCGTCGAGCCATGTCGTCGCGTGCGTGCCGATCGCGGGCGACGGCCATGAGATGCAGCGCGGCCACTGGCATTCGGCGAAGCGCCGCTCGACCGAACTGGAGACACCCGAATCGATCGGGCGCTATGCGGCCGAGCGTGCGCTTGCGCGGACGGGCGCGCGGCGCCTCGCTACCTGCAGGGTGCCGGTGCTGTTCGAGGCGCCGCTCGGGGTGGAATTGCTCGGCGCGTTTGCGCGGGCGGCGAGCGGCAACGCGTTATTCCGCAACATGTCCTTCCTGGTCGACAGCCTCGGCAAGCAGGTATTCGCGCCGCATGTCCAGATTGCCGAGGGCCCGCACCTGCCGCGCGCGCCGGGCAGCGCGCCGTTCGATCTGGAGGGCGTGCGCACGCGTGCACGCAGTATCGTCACGGACGGCGTCGTCGAAGGCTACTTCCTGTCGACCTATTCGGCGCGCAAGCTCGGCATGCAAACGACCGGCAATGCCGGCGGCTGGCACAACCTGACGCTGCGCAGCACGCATACCCGGCCGAACGACCGTTTCGACGCGATGCTGAAGAAACTCGGTACGGGCCTGCTGTTGACCGAACTGATGGGGGATGGGGTGAATTACGTGACGGGCGACTATTCACGCGGCGCGGCCGGATTCTGGGTTGAGAACGGAGCGATCCAGTATCCGGTTGAGGAGATCACGGTGGCGAGCACGCTGCAGGAGATGTTTAGGCGTATTGCGGCAATCGGTGCGGATAGCTGCGTGCGCGGTTCTGCGGAATCCGGCTCGGTGCTGATCGACGAAATGACCGTAGCCGGCCGATAGCGACGCGTCGAACACTGCGGTCGCTTGGTGAGCTCGGGTGAAGGAGGCGTCGATCTGCGCTCCAAGACGGGAAAGCGCGACCGCACACCGGCGATCAACTTTGGGTATTGAGTGAGCAGTGTAGAAAATAAATATTTTGTATTGCATGTAGCGGATCCGGTTTTTTAGACACGGTTTTGCGATCAGGCCGCGAACTTCAAGAGGCTGGCCTGACGGGCTTCGAGAGGTGATTTGAAGCCCAGTTTCTCGAGGCGCCATTCGCGGATTGTATCGATCCTTGAACGCGACGACGGTCGCCCCTACCTCGCCTACGTTTTTGAACAGATGCCCGTGGATAGCTTGCTCCTTCATGTGATCTTGCCCCCGTTTCACGGACACCCCTATAAGCGATTAACTATCGCAATAGGAGGTGGACGATGACCAAGAGCAAGGCAGGCAGAAAGGGGCAGGAGTTCAGCCTGGAGTTCAGGCAGCAGGCA
>WNEB01000179.1 GCA_009914575.1 Burkholderia gladioli | reverse complement strand
CGTTTGAGCCGTGCATGTTCGGCCAACTCCAAGCGTTGTGCCTGATCGTCCTGGTCGTGCCGCCGCGCCTGGGCGCGCCAACTGTACAGCTGGGCAGGCTGCAACCCCAGATCACGAGCCACCGTGGTTACCCCTTCTGTGGCCGCTCGAAACAGTGCCTGCTGCCTGAACTCCAGGCTGAACTCCTGACCCCTTTCTGCCTGCCTTGCTCTTGGTCATCGTCCATCTCCTATTGCGATAGTTAATCGCTTATAGGGGTGTCCGTGAAACGGGGGGCAAGATCAAAACCGTGCTCGACGAATTCGCGCTGCCCGATTACGACATCCTCGCCGTCTATCCGCAGCAGCGCTACGTGCCGGCGCGCGTGCGCTATTTCAGGCGCTCTTGAAATTTGAGTGGGTAAAAAGGGCCGCCGGGGTACGAAAACCTACGTCGCAAAATGGTATCTTCCCGCCCCTAGCACCGCCCAAGGCGGGGAAGTCCTCGCCGCCGGACGGGCTCGGGGGCCAGGCGGCGCAAGGCTTTGCCTGGCCCGAGCCCTCAAGCGTGCTCGTAGATTTCTCCGCATCAAGGGTTCGCTGCGCCGGGCTTCGCCCGCCCTTGGCCCGGAAAAATCCACCCACTCGAAATTCAAGAGAGGCCTATTTCATCGATTATCTGCGCGACGCCTATGCGCAGCCGGGCTACTGGCACGGCGCAAGCTGAGGCGGCATGCCGCGCAAATCGAGACAATTCGGGACGGTTCGCGGGCCGCGACGGGGCCGGTTTCCTGATTCGACGCGTCGGTCGCCGCTCAAGTCGTTGAAAACACGGCCGATTCAGGGCGGGAAACCACCGAAACTGTTGCGTGCGCCTGCCGAACGGGTTAGAATCTTAGGCTGCCCACTTGCCACACCGGTTCCGACGCCCGGGTGGCTTTAATCCACAAGGAGTGTGTATGCGTCATTACGAAATCGTATTCATCGTGCACCCCGATCAAAGCGAGCAAGTGCCCGCGATGATCGAGCGTTACAAGTCCACGATCACCACGCGCGGCGGCCAGATCCACCGCGTCGAGGACTGGGGCCGTCGCCAGCTGGCCTACATGATCGAGAAACTCGCCAAGGCTCACTACGTCTGCCTGAACATCGAGTGCGACCAAGCAACGCTCGACGAACTCGAACACGCGTTCAAGTTCAACGACGCAGTGCTGCGCCACCTCATCGTCAAGCTGAAGAAGGCCGAAACCGGCCCGTCGCCGATGATGAAGGAAGTTCAGCGCGAAGAAGCCAAGAAGGCAGCTGCAGCACAGCCGGCCGAAGCGCAGGCTTAAGACCGAACGGTCAAGCCACCAAGGATCGCGTCATCTCCGTGAACAGGCTGCAACTGACGGCAAGCGTCGTCGAGCGACAAGCGGTGCGATACACGCCCGCCGGCGTTCCGATCGCCAGCTGCACGTTGCAACACCACACGGAGGTCGTCGAAGCCGGCATCCGCCGTCAGGTCGAATTGACGATCGAGGCGATGGCTGCAGGCGAGGCGAGCGGCAGGCTGGAACGCTGCGAGATGGGCGTCGAAACGCTCTTCACCGGCTTCCTCGCGAAAAAGCACCGCAACGCGCGAACCCTGGTGTTTCACATCACAGCATTGCAGGACATAGGAAAGGACTGAATCATGCCCCGTCCCACTGGCAAGAAATTCGACAAGCGTCGTCAGCAACAAAACCCGCTGTTCAAGCGCAAGAAGTTCTGCCGCTTCACGGCAGCCGGCGTTGAGCAAATCGATTACAAGGACACGGAAACGCTGAAGGACTTCATCGGCGAAAACGGCAAGATCACGCCGGCGCGTCTGACGGGTACGAAGGCGCACTACCAGCGCCAGCTCGACACGGCAATCAAGCGTGCGCGTTTCCTCGCGCTGCTGCCGTACACGGATCAGCACAAGGCCTAAGGCCAGCGACGCAATAAGGAGAATTCGAATGCAAATCATTCTGTTGGAAAAAGTCGCGAACCTGGGCAACCTGGGCGACATCGTCAAGGTCAAGGACGGCTACGCACGCAACTTCCTGATCCCGAATCGCAAGGCTCGCCGCGCGACGAAGGATGCGATCGCCGAATTCGAAGTCCGCCGCGCGGAACTCGAAAAGGTCGCCGCCGAAAAGCTGGCAGCCTCGCAGGCAGTCGGCGAGAAGCTGGCAGGCCAGTCATTCGAAATCACGCAGAAGTCGGGCGTCGACGGTCGTCTGTTCGGCTCGGTCACGAACGCGGACATCGCCGAAGTGCTGAAGAAGGCCGGCTACGAAGTCGAAAAGGCGCAAGTGCGTCTACCGGAAGGCCCGATCAAGATCATCGGCGAGCACGGCGTTCAAGTCGCGCTGCACACGGATGTCGTCGTCGACATCACCGTGAACGTGATCGGTGACCACGCCTAAGCGACATCGCAGCACACGCTGTATCCGGCCGGGCGGTGCTCACCGCCCGTGCCGCGAGGGCAGGGTCCGGGAAACCGGCCCTGCCTTTTTTCTTTTCTGCGCCGCGTCTGGCGTCGCCTCGCTCATTTCGCGATAATCCCAAGCCATGAACGTGCCGCACGATCCCCAACTCGAATCGCTGAAAGTCCCGCCGCACTCGGTCGAGGCCGAGCAATCGGTGCTGGGCGGTCTCCTGCTCGACAACGCAGCCTGGGACCGCATCGCCGACTTTCTTTCGCAACAGGATTTCTACCGCTACGACCACCGGCTGATCTACGAGCACATCGGGCGTCTGATCGCCTCGACGCGCCCGGTCGACGTGGTGACGGTGTACGAGGCGCTGGTCACGGTCGGCAAGGCCGACGACGTGGGCGGCCTGGCTTATCTGAATGCGCTGGCGCAGAACACGCCGAGCGCCGCGAACATCCGCCGTTACGCCGAAATCGTGCGCGACCGCGCGGTGCTGCGCCGGCTCGTGTCGGTGGCCGACGAAATCTCGGCCGATGCGTTCAATCCGCAGGGCAAGGAAGTGCGCCAGCTGCTCGACGAGGCCGAATCGAAGGTCTTCTCGATCGCCGAGGAAGGCGCGCGCGGCACGCAGGGCTTCCTCGAAATCGGGCCGCTGCTGACGCAGGTGGTGGAGCGCATCGACACGCTGTATCACACGGCCAACCCGAGCGACGTGACGGGCACGCCGACCGGCTTCGTCGATCTCGACCGGATGACGTCGGGCATGCACGGCGGCGAGCTGATCATCGTGGCCGGGCGACCGTCGATGGGCAAGACGGCGTTCTCGATGAACATCGGCGAATACGTGGCCGTGGAATACGGCCTGCCGGTGGCGGTGTTCTCGATGGAAATGCCGGGCAGCCAGCTCGTGATGCGTATGCTCGGTTCGGTCGGCCGGCTTGACCAGCACCGCATGCGTACCGGGCGGCTGACCGACGAGGATTGGCCGAAGCTGACGCACGCCGTGCAGAAGATGAGCGATGCGCAGCTGTTCATCGACGAAACCGGCGGCCTCAACCAGATGGAACTGCGCTCGCGCGCACGGCGTCTGGCACGGCAGTGCGGCAAGCTCGGCCTGATCATCGTCGACTACCTGCAGCTGATGAGCGGTTCTTCGCAGGGCGAAAACCGCGCGACCGAAATTTCCGAAATTTCGCGGTCGCTGAAGAGCCTCGCCAAGGAGCTCGACGTGCCGGTGATCGCGCTGTCGCAGCTGAACCGCGGCCTGGAACAGCGCCCCAACAAGCGCCCCGTGATGTCGGATCTGCGCGAATCGGGCGCAATCGAACAGGATGCCGACGTGATCCTGTTCATCTATCGCGACGAAGTCTACAACCAGGACAGCCCCGACAAGGGCACCGCCGAAATCATCATCGGCAAGCAGCGTAACGGCCCGATCGGCCCCGTTCGGCTCACGTTCATCGGTCAATACACGAAGTTCGACAACTTCGCGGGGTCGCAGCACCTCCAGGGCGACTGACGCCGCTTGTAAAGCCCGGCGCCGCGAAGCGTTGTATCTCGCGCGGCCCGGGAGAAGGGCGCCACCTGCCCGCGGCGTTGTTGCATAAATCGAGTGTGAGGATGCAATAGCATCGACGGGCATAATTTCAGGCGATACGAACGGATTGCGGACGAGCGAGGTCCGCCATACGGTTGATGACGCCGACGCGAACGGAGACCTCGGTCGCCTGCGAGTCGATGTGACGCGCC
>WNEB01000178.1 GCA_009914575.1 Burkholderia gladioli | reverse complement strand
CAGGCGGCGCAAGGCTTTGCCTGGCCCGAGCCCTCAAGCGTGCTCGTAGATTTCTCCGCATCAAGGGTTCGCTGCGCCGGGCTTCGCCCGCCCTTGACCCGGAAAAATCCACCCACTCGAAATTCAATAGAGGCTCGTTCATCTTAGGGCCGAGATGGACGACGATCGCGCGGCCGCCGAGCGTGCCTTCGTAGCCGGGCAGCTTTTCGAGCGCCGGATCCGGCTTCAGCGGCCTGGCGGGCGCGGTGTCGTCGCGCTCGGGCGGCGCAGCGGTCGCTGCCGCGGCGGCGGCCGTCGACGCGCCCGAGGTGGCCGGCGCGACCGGCTGGCGCGATGGCTGCGGTGTCTGCGCATGCAGCGCGCCGGCGGCCAGCGCGGCGGTCAGCGCCGTCGCGAGATGGCGTCGAAGAAATCGGATTCGGCTTGCTGCTGCCACGTCGGGATGCTCCTTTTTTACCGGGGAATTGAAATCAGTCCACGCGCTCGAACACGGCGGCAATGCCCTGCCCGCCGCCGATGCACATCGTCACGAGCGCGAAGCGGCCGCCGACGCGATGCAGTTCGTAGAGCGCCTTGACCGTGATCAGCGCGCCCGTCGCGCCGATCGGATGGCCGAGCGAGATGCCCGAGCCGTTCGGATTGAGGCGGGCCGGATCGAAACCTAGCTCGGCCCCCCCCCGCGCAGGCCTGCGCCGCGAACGCCTCGTTCGATTCGATCACGTCGAGATCAGCAACCGCGATGCCTGCCCGCTCCAGTGCCTTGCGCGAAGCCGGCACGGGGCCGATCCCCATGTACGCCGGATCGACGCCCGCGTGCGCGCATATGACACCAGCCGCGCGAGCGGCTTCAGCCCGCGCGCCTCGGCCACGCGGCGCTCCATCAGCGTGACCGCCGCGACCGCGTCGTTGATGCCCGACGCGTTGCCGGCCGTGACCGTGCCGTTTTCCTTGGCGAACACCGGGCGCAGCTTGCTGAAATCCTCGGCGGCCGCGTCGTGGCGCACGTGCTCGTCGGTATCGAAGATCACGGTGCCCTTCTTCGAGCCGATCTCGATCGGCAGGATCTGGCTCTTGAAGTAGCCGGATTTCACGGCGTGCGAGGCACGGCGGTGCGATTCGAGCGCGAGTGCTCCCTGCGCCTCGCGCGTGATGCCGTATTTGGCCGCGATGTTCTCGGTCGTCACGCCCATGTGGATCGACTGGAACGGATCGTGGAGCGCGCCGAGCATCATGTCGACGATCTTCGCGTCGCCCATGCGCTGGCCGAAGCGCGCGGCCGGCATCGCGTACGGCGCGCGGCTCATGTTTTCGGCGCCGCCCGCCACGGCGATCTCGGCGTCGCCGAACAGCACGGCCTGCGCCGCCGAGACGATCGCCTGCAGGCCCGAGCCGCACTGCCGGTTGACCGTCAGCGCCGGCGTGTGCTGGGCGATGCCGCCGTCGATCGCCGCGGCGCGCGTGAGGTACATGTCCTTCGGCTCGGCTCGGCTCGGTATGCACCACGTTGCCGAACACCACGTGCCCGACCTCGTCGCCCTTGAGCGCCGCGCGATCGAGCACTTCGCGCACGACGCGCGCGCCGAGCTGCGTCGGCGAGAAATCCTTGAGGCTGCCGCCGAACCCGCCGATTGCGGTACGTACCCCGCTGACCACCACCACTTCGCGTTGCATGTTGCCTCCGATGTCGTTTGTGAGTGATCCGCAGGGTAATACGGATGCCGGGCGCGGCAATCGAGGATTCCCTCGACCGGCGGGCGGGCAGCACGCGGCAGGCCGCGACGGCCCCGCACCTGCCGGTGCGACGGTCGTTCGGCGAGCCGCCTGCTCGTCGCGTCGATCAGCCGTTCAGCAAGGCGCGGACCGCGTCCGCATCGGGAATCGGCGCGACCGCGCCATAGCCGCAGGTGGACAGCGCGGCGACCGCATTTGCGTAGCGCGCGGCCTCGAACGGATCGTCGCCGGCGACGATCCGCGCCACGAACGCGCCGCCGAAGCAGTCGCCGGCGCCGGTCGCGTCGAGCGCGTTTACCGGGAAACCCGGCACGACGCGGCGCGCGTCGGGCGTGGCGACATAAGCGCCTTCCTTGCCGAGCTTGAGCGCCACCACGAACGGGCCGCAGTCGAGCAGCGCATCGACGATCGCGTCTCGTGGCCGGTCAGCAGCGTGACGTCGTCCCAGCTCGGCAGGCAGATGTCGGTGCGGCGCAGCGCTTCCATCATGACCGCGCGGGCGCGCGCCAGCGGCCAGCACTTGAGCCGCAGGTTGGTGTCGAAGCTCACGCGCACGCCGTTCGCGCGCGCGTGATCGATCGCCGCGAACGCCGCGTCGCAGGCGCTCGCCCCGATCGCGAAGCTGATGCCGGAAAGATGGATGACCTGCGCCGCCGCGATCGCGTCGAGCGGCAGATCGCCCGGCGCATAGCGGCTCGCGGCCGAGCCGGCGCGCAGGTAGTCGAACGCGTGGTCGTGCTCGCCGTGCGAGACGAAATACACGCCGGTGGGCGCGGCCTCGTCGATGCGCACCGAGGCGGTGTCGACCTGCTCGCGCCGCCACAGATCGAGCAGCAGCCGACCGAAATGATACTGGCCGACCGCCGACACGAAGCCGGTGCGCGCGCCCTGGCGCGCCGCTGCGATGCAGAAATTGGAGGTGTCGCCGCCGAAGCCCTGCAGATACTGCGGCGAGCCGGGCTGCGACTGGTTGAACTCGACCATTGCCTCGCCGAACGCGAGGATGGCCGGCGCAGCGTCGGGCGCCCCGGTGGACGGCGCGTGCGTCATGCCGCGCCGACCTCGCCCCACAGATCGTGACCGTCCGCGCCGGCGATCTTCACCTGCACGAAATCGCCGACCTTGTAGCGCTTGCCGACCTGCACCGGATCGACGTACACCACGCCGTCGATTTCCGGCGCATCCGCAGCCGTGCGGCCGATGCCGCCGTCGGCGTTCACTTCGTCGATCAGCACCTTGAGCGTCTGGCCGACCTTGCGCTCGATGCGCGCGGCCGACACCTCCTCGGCCACTTCCATGAAGCGCGCGCGGCGCTCCTCGCGCACCTCGTCGGGCAGCGCGCCGTCGAGTTCGTTGGCCGTCGCGCCTTCGACCGGCGAGTAGGCGAAGCAGCCCACGCGGTCAAGTTCCGCCTCGCGGATGAAGTCGAGCAGCGTCTCGAACTGCTCTTCCGTCTCGCCCGGGAAACCGGCGATGAACGTGCTGCGGATCGTCAGGTCCGGACAGATCTCGCGCCACTTGCGCACGCGGTCGAGCACCTTCTCGGTGTTCGCCGGGCGGCGCATGCGCTTGAGCACGTCGGGATCGGCGTGCTGGAACGGCACGTCGAGATACGGCAGCACGTGGCCGCGATAGGCGCCCTCGGCCATCAGCGGGATGATTTCGTCGACGTGCGGATACGGGTAGACGTAATGCAGGCGCACCCAGGCGCCGTATTCCGCGGCCAGCTCGCCGAGCGCGGCGACCAGCTCGGTCATGCGCGTCTTGAACGGACGGCCGTTCCAGAAGCCGGTGCGGTACTTGACGTCGACGCCGTAGGCGCTCGTGTCCTGCGAGATCACCAGCAGTTCCTTGACGCCCGACTTGAACAGGTTTTCCGCTTCGAGTATGACTTCGGCGACGGGGCGCGACACCAGGTCGCCGCGCATCGACGCGATGATGCAGAACGTGCAGCGGTGGTTGCAGCCTTCGGAAATCTTCAGATACGCGTAATGGCGCGGCGTAAGCTTGATGCCGGCGGCCGGCACCAGGTCGACGAACGGGTCGTGCGGCTTCGGCAGATGGTTGTGCACCGCCTGCATCACTTCGCCCAGCGCGTGCGGGCCGGTCACGGCCAGCACCTTCGGATGCACTTCCTCGATCAGCCCGGCGCCGCTCGCGCTCTTCTTCGCGCCGAGGCAGCCGGTGACGATCACCTTGCCGTTCTCGGTCAGCGCCTCGCGCCGATGGCGGTGTCCCATTCGTAGTTGAAGGTTGGGACGGCGGGGTTTCATAGATTAGGCAGACTCCCGATCATGGTCAACGCGTTTTTCGAGTGATCGATGCAGGGCGACGGCGAGGATCCAGAGGTCGTTGGCACCACCGAGCTTGCGGAAGCGCTTCTCCGCTTCCAGGAAACCGGTGGCCGCCCAGCGCATCGCCATGTCGGCGTCGCGATAGCGATGGACCCGGCCACTCACGC
>WNEB01000177.1 GCA_009914575.1 Burkholderia gladioli | reverse complement strand
CGAGCCCGTCCGGCGGCGAGGACTTCCCCGCCTTGGGGCGGGGCTAGGGGTGGGAAGATACCGTTTTGCGACGTAGGTTTTCGTACCCCGGCGGCCCTTTTCACCCACTCAAATTTCAAGAGAGCCCCAAAATTTATGTGTCAGGCCTCACTACATATTGCGGCCCGCGGCGGCATCCGCCTTACAGTGGCAGCCATTCGTTCCACACCGATTTCAATCATGAGACCGGACATGTCCGTCGTCATCGATACCCATACCCACGCCATTTCCCCGGATAATCAACGCTATCCGCTCGCACCGGTCGGCGGCCATCAATCCGAGTGGTCGGCCAAGCGCCCGGTCACCTACGCCGGCCTGCTCGAATCGATGGATGCGGCCGGGATCGACCGCGCGGTCGTGGTGCAGGCATCGACGGTGTACGGCAACGACAATAGTTATGTGGTCGACGCGGTGCGTGCGCACCCGGACCGCTTCGCCGGCGTGTTCTCGATCGACGTGCTCGCGGTCGACGCCGGCTCGCAACTGCAGCGCTGGCTCGACGCCGGCCTGTCGGGCCTGCGCCTGTTCACGACCGGCAGCACGATGCCGGGCCAGGCCGGCTGGCTCGACGACGAGCGCTCGTTCCCGGTGTGGGATTACGCGCAGCGCCACGGCGTGTCGATCTGCCTGCAGATTACGGCGCAAGGCATTCCGGCGCTGCTGAACATGCTGACGCGCTTCCCGGACATCCGCGTGCTGCTCGACCACCTGGCTCGCCCGGACCTGGCCGGCGGCGCCCCGTACGAAGCGACCGCGCCGCTGTTCAGCCTGGCCGGCCACCGTGGCGTGTACCTGAAGCTGACCAACCGTACCATCGCCGAAGCCTCGCGCGGTGCCTCGACGCCGGGCGAATTCTTCCCGCGCGTGCTCGACGCGTTCGGCGCCGACCGCATCGCATGGGGCTCGAACTTCCCGGTCGCCGAGGGTTCGCTGCCGCAACTGCTGGCCGATGCGCGCGAAAGCCTGGCGATGCTGCCTGCGCCGGCGCGCGAGGCGATCTTCGGCGGCACGGCGCTCGCCGTCTACCCGGCGCTGTCGCGCTGAGCGCCCGCACGAACGCCCTGACTTCCGGAATCCGACGATGACCCGCACCTCGTCCGCCCCGCGCCTGATCGCGGCGCTGAAAACCTACCCGCACACGCAACCGCTGAAGGCGGGCGCGCTGAGCGCGCCCGGCTGTCGACCTCGTGTTCGACGATGTCGAACCGATCCGCCGCGCGTTCGCACCGATGGCGCGCCGGCAGGTCTACGACGTCAGCGAACTGGCGATCGCCACCTATTTGCAGGCCAAGGCGTACCGCAAGCCGCTGGTGCTGCTGCCGTTCGTGATCGCCGCGCGGTTCCAGCAGGCTGCATCATCTACAACCGCCGCCACGGCGAACTCGACGTGAGCCGCCTGGCCGGCAAGAAGGTCGGCGTACGCGCCTACACACAAACCACCGGCATGTGGGTGCGGGCGATTCTCGCCGGCACCTACGGCGTGCCGCTCGAACAGATCGAATGGATCACGTTCGAGGGCGCGCACCTGGAGGAATACCGCGAGCCGCCGTTCGTGCGCCGCGCCGCGGCGGACTAGAAAATGCTGGCGATGCTGCACTCGGTCGAGCTCGATGCGGCGATCTTCGGCAACGACCTGCCCGACGATCCCGATTTCGCGCCGCTGATCCCCGACGCGGCGGTCGCCGACCAGGCCTGGTACGCGCAGCACCGCTTCGTGCAGATCAACCATGTGGTGACGGTCACGCAGGCCGCGACCGAGGCGCATCCGGAGGCCATCCGCGCGGTGTATAAGCTGTTGTGCGAAGGCAAGGCGGTCGCGGCCGCCGCGAACGGCGGCGCCGGCAAGCCGGACAAGCTGCTGGCCGGCTACGACGCGCTGCGCGGCCCGCTGCAGGAAACGATCGCGGCCTGCGAGGCGCAGCAGTTGCTGCCGCGCGCGCTGAGCGTCGACGAGATCTTCGCCGACAGCCACGCGATCCTCGGCGACATCGCGCGCTGAACCGCGCCGATCGCATCCGTATCCGCACCACGCTTCTCGCATGTCGAGCGAACCCCAGTTCGCCGCCGCACCACCAGGAGACACCATGAGCTTGCCCGGCAAGTCCACCGCCACCTCGCCCCGCCGGCGCCGCCCGTTCTATCGAGATCTGTCGTTCCAGGTCATCGCCGGCATGGCGCTCGGCGTCGCCACGGGCTACGTGTTCCCGAAGTTCGGCATCAACCTGCAGCCGTTGGGCGACGCGTTCATTCGCGTGATCCAGATGCTGATCGGCCCGATCATCTTCTGCACGGTGTGCAGCGGGATCGCCGGCGTGAAGGATTTCGGTAAGGTCGGGCGGGTGGCGATCAAGTCGCTCTTCTACGCCTCTCTTGAATTTCGAGTGGGTGGATTTTTCCGGGTCAAGGGCGGGCGAAGCCCGGCGCAGCGAACCCTTGATGCGGAGAAATCTACGAGCACGCTTGAGGGCTCGGGCCAGGCAAAGCCCTGCGCCGCCTGGCCCCCGAGCCAGTCCGGCGGCGAGGACTTCCCCGCCTTGGGGCGGGGCTAGGGGTGGGGAGATACCGTTTTGCGACGTAGGTTTTCGTACCCCGGCGGCCCTTTTCACCCACTCAAATTTCAAGAGAGCCTCTTCTACTTCGAGGTGGTCACCTCGCTCGCTCCGGTGCTCGGGCTGGTGGTGATCAACGTGCTGAAGCCCGGCGTGGGCATGAACGTGGACATCCACAGCGTGCATTCGTCGGCCGTCGGCGCCTACGTGGCGAAGGCGCACCACGTCGTGACCACCAGCGAGTTCCTGCTCAACGTGATCCCGCACACGGCGATCAGCGCGTTCGCCAACGGCGACGTGCTGCAGGTGCTGTTCTTCTACGTGCTGTTTGCGTTCGGCCTGGCGGCGATCGGCGAGCGCGCCCGGCCCGCGCTCGACCTGATCGATTCGGCGGCCGGCTCGCTGTTCTGGATCATCGGCCTGACCATGAAGGTCGCGCCGCTGGCCGCGTTCGGCGCGATCTCGTTCACCGTCAGCAAGTTCGGCTTCGGCACGCTGCTCTCGCTCGGCAAGCTGGTGCTGGAGTTCTACCTGACCTGCGCGCTGCTCCTCGTGCTGATCCTCTGGCCGATCGCGAAGCTGAGCGGCTTCAGCCTGCTGCGCCTGATGCGCTACATCGGCGCGGAACTGCTGCTGGTGATCGGCACCAGTTCGCGGAGACGGTGTTCCCGCAACTGATCGACAAGCTCGAACGGCTCGGCTGCGAGAAATCGGTGGTGGGCCTCGTGCTGCCGACCGCCTACACGTTCAACCACGACGGCACCCGCCTGTATTTCGCCGCCGCCGTGTTCCTCGCGCAGGCCACCAACACGCCGATGAGCTGGCACGACCAACTCGTGCTGCTGCTGCTGGTGCTGCTGCTGACGTCGAAGGGCGCGACCGGCGTGTACGGCGCCGCGATCGCGGTGCTCGCCGCCACGCTGGCGGCCTCGAACACGATTCCGGTCGAATCGATCGCGCTGATCCTCGGCATCCACAAGGCGCTGTCGAGCGGCTTCGTGTTCACCAACATCGTCGGCAACAGCGTCGCGACGATCGTCGTGGCGAACTGGGAAAAGGCGCTCGACCGAGGCGTGCTGCAACGCGAGCTGAAATCGGGATTCCAGCCCGCCGACGCGCCGCTCTCGCGGCTCGAACGCGCCGAGAGCGGCGTCGTCGGTCACTGACAGGCATGACCCGGCGCCGCAGGACGGCGCCGGCGCGGTAGTCGTTTCAAGCATCGCGAAGCGTGGCCGGGCGGTTTCAAGAGTGAAGTGCAACACGCCGCTGGTTAATGGGCTGGAACTCGGTCGGCGGGGTTAGCCAGAACCTGAGCCAGGATTTGCAAAGGGGTGTGCCAGTTCAGTCCGGCGCGTGGTCGAGTGTTGAGTAAGTCGGCAATCGCATCGAGGTCGTCTTGAGAGTAGATGGACAGATCCGTGCCCTTGGGCAAGTACTGGCGCAGCAGGCCGTTGGTGTTCTCACACGTGCCGCGCTGCCAAGGGCTGTGCGGGTCGCAGAAGTAGACGCGAACGTTGGTCGCGGCTGTCAGTTCGGCATGTCGCGCCATCTCGCGGCCTTGGTCGTAGGTCAACGTCTGGCGCAGCGGTTCGACGAGCAATTGAAGCTTGGTCGTGAAGGC
>WNEB01000176.1 GCA_009914575.1 Burkholderia gladioli | reverse complement strand
GTTTGACTACATTGAGGTTGACTACAATCGGATCCGGCTGCACTCGACCCTGGGCTACCTCAGCCCAGAGCAGTACGAGCTGGCCAATGTCGCTTAGATAGGTGTCCGTAAATCAGGGGCAAGATCACCGTTCGTATCGCCTGAAATTATGCCCGTCGATGCTATTGCATCCTCACACTCGATTTATGCAACAACGCCAGTGGGAGCGGCGCGGGTGCTCCGGATAGGTTGGATCGGTCAGGCCGCGCCGGGCAGCGCACGCAACACGGCGCGCACCGGGCTGGCGTCGAGCGTGGCTAATTTCAGCGGCAGCGCGATCAGCTCGTAATCGCCGGCCGGCACCGCGTCGAGCACCAGCCCTTCGAGGATCGCCATGCCGTGCGCGCGGATGCGCCCGTGCGAGGCCATCGTTTTCGATGCCTGCGGATCGAGCGAGGGCGTATCGATGCCGACCAGCCGCACGCCGTGCGCGGCCAGCAGATCGATCGCTGCCGGGGCGACGGCGCAGAACGCGCTGTCCCAGGCGTCCTGCGGCGCGGCGGCGTACGTGCGCAGCAGCACGCGCGGCGGCGCACCGGCCAGCGCGCCGGCAATCTGTTCAGGCGTGACGAGCGGCGCGGCGCCGCGGCAGTCGATCGCGCGGCACGGGCCGAGATAGGCGTCGAGCGGCACCGCACCGATCGGCGCGCCGTGGGCGTCGTAATGGAGCGGCGCATCGGCGTGGGCGCGGTGTGCGGCGACAGCGTCAGCCGTGCGACGTTGACCGGAGAGCCGGCCTCGATGCGCCAGACGCGCTCGACCGATACCGGCGTGTCGCCCGGCCAGACAGGCGTGGCGGGAGATATGGCGGGGGAAATGTCCCAGAGCGTGTCTATCGTCGTTGAGCAAGTTCCGATCCGTCGAATGATAGGCAAACGACGTTGAAAGGTGCTTGCGAAATAAACATGGAAATTCCGCAAATATCGCAGATAATTTGAACGATAGCCAAAACGGGGACCAAAAATGCACGCGATCTCGCTCGACGCTACCGATTGCCGTATTCTCGCCGTATTGCAGCAGGAGGGCCGGATCAGCAACCTCGATCTGGCCGAGCGCATTTCGCTGTCGCCGTCCGCCTGCCTGCGGCGGATGCGTCTGCTCGAGGAGCAGGGCGTGATCGAGTGCTACCGCGCCTGCCTGAGCCGCGAAAAATTGGGGTTCGAGCTGGAGGCGTTCGTGCAGGTGTCGATGCGCAACGATCAGGAGCAGTGGCACGAGCGCTTCGCCGAGGCGATCAAGGCCTGGCCGGAGGTGGCGTCGGCGTTCGTGGTGACGGGCGAGACGCACTATCTGCTGCGCGTGCTGGCCCACAATCTGAAGCACTACTCCGATTTCGTGCTGAACCAGCTCTACAAGGCGCCGGGCGTGATGGACATCCGCTCGAACATCGTGCTGCAAACGCTCAAGGACGAGGCGGGGCCGCCCGTCTCGCTGGCGCGCACGGGCGCCGTCAAAGCCGAGTGAGGTCGTGGAACGCGCCGCCGTGGAACACCAGCGGCGCGAGCGAGCCGGCATCGGGGTGCAGGCCGCAGCGTTCCACCTCGCCGACGAAGATCACGTGATCGCCCTCGTCGTACCGGCTGCGGTTGTGGCATTCGAACCAGGCCAGCGCGCCGTCGAGTACGGGCATGCCCGACTGGCCGGCCTCGTGCGACACGCCTTCGAAGCGGTCGCCCTTGGCGGTCGCGAAGCGCTTGCACAGATCGAGCTGCGACGCCGCCAGCACATTGATCACATAATGGCTGTTGTCGCGAAACACCGGCAGCGACGCCGAGCGCGTGGCCAGGCTCCACAGCACGAGGGGCGGATCGAGCGACACCGAATTGAACGAACTGGCGGTCATGCCGATCAACTGGCCGGACGGCGCGCGCGTGGTGATCACCGTCACGCCGGTGGCGAACTGGCCGAGCGCCTGGCGGAACGCGGCGACGTCGAAATCGGGCGGCACGGCGCGGATCGTCATCGCGATACCGCCCTCGAGGAGCTGGAAAGCACGGAAAGTGACGTCATCTGGAAATCCGGGAAATTGTCCCGATTTTAGCGGAATCGGTGGCCGCCCGACCCGGCGGCCCGCAACGGTCCGGCCGAACCGCGGCCGGATCTTCTGTCAGGAGCGAACATGAATCAGGCAGTGCAGGACGTCGCCATCGTCGGCGGCGGGTGTTTCTGGTGCACCGAGGCGGTGTTTCTCGATGTCGAGGGCGTGCTCGCGGTGGAATCGGGCTACGCGGGCTGCCAGACGCAAAACCCGACGTACCGCGCCGTCTGCGAGGGCGATACGGGCCACGCCGAGGTCGTCAAGGTGACGTTCGATCCGGCGCATCAGCTACCGCGAAGTGCTCGAAATTTTCTTCGCCACGCACGATCCGACGCAACTGAATCGTCAGGGCGCCGACGTCGGCACGCAATATCGTTCGATCGTGTTCGCCGATTCGGACGCGCAGCGCGAGGCCGCGCTCGACGTGATCGCCACGCTGGGCCGCGACCAGATCTTCGGCGCGCCGATCGTCACGGTGGTGGAAGCCGCTCGACGGCAATTACTGGCCGGCCGAGGAATATCACCAGAACTATTTCGCGCGCAATCCGCAGCAGAGCTACTGCGCGGCGGTGATCGGGCCGAAGGTCGCGAAATTCCGCCAGAAGTTCGCGCACCGGCTCAAGTCGCGCGGCGCGTGAGCGCGGCCGCCGTTTTTGTTTCGGCCGCCGGTCAGCCCGGTTCGGCGCGGTGACGTTCGACCGATTCGGCGATCGCCTTCGCCAGCTCGATGCACGACAGCGGCGCCGAGCCCTCGGCCTTGTTGTTGATGGTGATCAGCACCGGCTGGCCGGCCAGCACGTAGCGCGCGGCCAGATCGGCGAGCGCCTCGCGCGTGTGCGGATCCTCGTCGACGAGCCGGTCGAACGGGTCGTACTTGTGGCCTTGGCCTGCTCCTACTTGAAGCCGCCGTGCAGGCTCCAGCGCACCACCAGCGGCCCCGGCGTGTCGCCGTCTAGCAGCGCGAGCGCCGCGGCCTGCCGCATCGGATCGGGCATCCGCGCATGGAGGCCGACGCAGTAACCCACACCCGAGGCGGCCAGCGCGCGGATGAAGCGCGGCGTGAGCAGGATCGAATAGCGGATCTCGATCGCGTAGCGCGGGCTGTCCGGCTCGGCCGGCAGCGGCGGCAACGCCGCGAAGAACGCGCTCAGCCGCTCGATCAGGCCGGCCGGATCGGCCAGCAGCGCGTCGGGCAGCGGCGAGAACTGGAATACCAGCGCGCCGGCCTTGCGGCCGAGGCCGTCGAGGCACGGCCGGACGAATTCGTCGATGGCGATGCGCGCGTCGAGGAACGCCGGGTTCGGGCCGGTCGGTTCGCCGCGCGAGCCGCGCACCACGGCGTCGGTCACCGAGGCCGGCGCCTTCTCGACGAAGCGGAAATCGTCCGGCACCTGCTGCGCGTAGCGCAGGTAGTCGGCGATCGACAGCGGCGCGTAGAACGAGCGGTCGATGCTGACGCTCTTGAGCAGCGGATGCGCGCCGTAGGCGTCGAGGCCGTCGCGCGAGAGTTTTTGCGGCGAGTAATCGTCGCCGTAGACGATGCCGTTCCAGCTCGGAAACGACCAGGTCGAGGTGCCGAGCCGCACGTTGGTAGGCAGCGCGGTCGCGGTGGCGGCGACCGCGTCGCTGATCGCGGCGGGGCTGACGCCGCGCTTGCGCGAGCGGGCCTTGGCGGGCTTTGCATCGGCAGGCGATGCAGCGGTGTCGGCGGGAGCGGGCAGTTCGTCGTCACCGAACAGCGAGGCCGCGGCGGCGTGCGCTGCGACCGGTTCGGGGGCGGTGGGCGATGCGATGCCGTCGTCGGCAGGGGAAGGTGTTTCGACAGCGGCAGGCGGCGGCGCGGTCGCCTTGCGCTGCGCGCGAGCGGGCGCGCCGGCGGCGGGTTGACCGGCGGGTGTGGCAGGCAGCGGTTCGCCGAACAGATCGAACTGCGCGGCGTCGTCCGGCGAATCGTCCTGCTTCGTGGTTCGCGCGGTATCGCGCCGCGTGCTGCCGTCACCGGCTCTCTTGAAATTTGAGTGGGTGAAAAGGGCCGCCGGGGTACGAAAACCTACGTCGCAAAACGGTATCTTCCCACCCCTAGCCCCGCCCCAAGGCGGGGAAGTCCTCGCCGCCGGACGGGCTCGGGGGCCAG
>WNEB01000175.1 GCA_009914575.1 Burkholderia gladioli | reverse complement strand
AATTGCCCGTGACGGTCGTCGAGAATGGAAGCAAGACAGTGGCTACCACCGGCGATCGCTTGCCGAGAATGCGATGTATCGGTTCAAGACCCTCACCGGCAACTGTCTCTGGGCGCGTCACATCGACTCGCAGGCGACCGAGGTCTCCGTTCGCGTCGGCGTCATCAACCGTATGGCGGACCTCGCTCGTCCGCAATCCGTTGGTATCGCCTGAAATTATGCCCGTCGATGCTATTGCATCCTAACACTCGATTTATGCAACAACGCCCCATCATCCAGAGGATCATCATGAAACGTCTGTTGTTGGCGCTCGGCAGCGCCGCCCTCGTTGCGACCGCACCAGCGTACGCGCAAACGACCGCCGCGCATCCCGTCGTGCAGCTGAAGACCTCGCAGGGCGGCATCCGCGTCGAGCTGTACCCGGAGAAGGCGCCCAAGACCGTGGCCAACTTCGACGAAAAGCCGACCCGCGCGGCGATCCCGCTCGAAAGCCGCAACGGCCTGAAGAACGTCGCCGGCACGATCGCGATGGCGCGCACCAGCGATCCGAATTCGGCCAAGGCGCAATTCTTCATCAATACCGTCGACAATGCGAACCTCGACTACCCGAACCCGGACGGCAACGGCTACGCCGTGTTCGGCAAGGTCGTGTCGGGCATGGATGTCGTCAAGAAGATCGAGGCGACGCCCACCACCTCGCGCGGCAGCATGCGCGACGTGCCGGCAAAGCCGATCACGATCGATTCGGCGAGCGTCGTCGGCAAGTAACCCGACAAACCGGCGCGCAGGTACGCGCCCCGTCACGCGGCCGCGTCGTCACGACCGACCGCGTGCCATTTTCACCACCCTCAACGAAGGAACCATCATGGTTGAACTGCATACGAACCACGGCGTGATCAAGCTCGAACTCGACGCCGCCAAGGCACCGAAGACGGTGGAAAACTTCCTCAACTACGTGAAGGCCGGTCACTACGACAACACGGTGTTCCACCGCGTCATCAACAACTTCATGATCCAGGGCGGCGGTTTCGAGCCGGGCATGAAGCAAAAGCCGACCGAAGCGCCGATCGACAACGAAGCGAACAACGGCCTGAAGAACGCCACCTACACGGTCGCCATGGCCCGCACCAACGACCCGCACTCGGCCACTGCCCAGTTCTTCATCAACGTCAACGACAACGACTTCCTGAACCACTCGTCGCCGACGCCGCAAGGCTGGGGCTACGCCGTGTTCGGCAAGGTCGTCGAAGGCCGGGACGTGGTCGACAAGATCAAGGCCGTCAAGACGGGCAGCAAGGGCCTCCATCAGGACGTGCCGACCGACGACGTCGTGATCGAGAAGGCCGTGGCGGTCTGACGCGGCGCAAGGAGGCACTTCGATGCTGCAGGAAACGCCGCCGCGAAGCGTCTCCGGGGGCGTGCCGGGCGAGCAGAGTCTTGCTCACGCGGCACGCCCGTTTCTGTTCGTCTCCGATCTGCACCTGAGCGACGCGATCCCGCGCACCGTCGCGGCGTTCGAGCACTTCGTGCACGTCACGGCCGCGAGCGCCGATTCGGTGTTCATCCTCGGAGATCTGTGCGAATACTGGGTCGGCGACGACATCCTCGACGACGACCCGTTCGCCCAGCGCATGGCCGCGCTGCTGCACACGTTCTCGGAGCGCGGCATCGCGCTCTACGTGATGCACGGCAACCGCGATTTCCTGCTGGGCAAACGCTTCATGAAAGCGGCCGGCGCGATGCTGGTGCCCGACCCGTCGGTGGTGCTCGCATTCGGCAAGCGCATCGTGCTCGCGCACGGCGACGCGCAATGCACGGCCGATCGCGGCTATCAGTGGTTTCGCGGGTTCGGGCGCAACCGGCTCGCGCAATGGCTGTTTCTCGCGCGCTCGCTGGTCTGGCGGCGCGGGCTCGCGCAACGCATGCGCGCCAAGAGCGAATCGGGCCGCGAGCGGCCGGTTTCGCCCCGCTACGACGTCACGCGCCGCGGCATCGCGCAGCTGTTCCAGCGCAGCGGCGCCGACGTGATGATCCACGGCCACACGCACCGCCCGGCCCGGCATGCGGAACCGGAAGGCACGCGCTGGGTGTTGCCCGATTGGGATCTGGACCACGGCGCACCGCGCGGCGGTTACCTGCGGCTCGACGCCGAAGGCCTGCGAGCGCTGCCGCTCGACACCTGAAGGGCGGCTCCGCGCGCCGCCCTTCCCCACGCCCCACCGGCTCACGCACACATCGCGTACCGGCCTGGCGTCACGCGCTCAGCCGGTGTGTTCGATCGCGTGGCCGCCGAGCGCGGCCGACAGGCGGCGCAGATCGAGCCGCCCGTCGGCCTGCAGGGCCTCGAAGCGCTCGCCGAGCCGCTCCAGCGCAGCCACCACCTCGTCGACGCGCTGCGCCTCCTTGGCCGCGTGATCGATCAGGCCGTGCATCGCGAGCGACATCGGATCGTCGGCGTTCGGCGTGATGCCGTAGGCGCTGAACGCGACGCGCTCGGGCGTGCCGCGCAGTTTCGCTTCGGCCGGAGCCTGCGCCGGCATGACCACGCGCGCCTGGTTGCCGACAGCCGTGCCGCCCGCCGGCACCGGCTTGACGACCACCGCGTTCGAGCCGATCTTCGCGCCCTCGCCCACCGTGAACCCGCCCAGCACCTTCGCGCCCGCGCCGACGATCACGCCGCGCTCGAGCGTCGGATGCCGCTTCGCGCCGCGCGTGAGCGACGTGCCGCCGAGCGTCACGCCCTGATAGATGGTGCAGTCGTCGCCGACGATCGCCGTCTCGCCGATCACCACGCCCATGCCGTGATCGATGAACACGCGCCGCCCGAGCGTGGCGCCCGGGCGGATCTCGATGCCGGTCATGAAGCGGCCGACCTGCGAGACGAAGCGGCCCAGCCAGCGCCGGTCGCGCCGCCAGCAGGCGTGCGCGATGCGATGGAAGATCAGCGCGTGGATGCCGGGGTAACAGGTCAGCACCTCCCAGGCGCTGCGAGCGGCGGGATCGCGCTCGCGGATCGTCTCGATGTCTTCTCGAAGTCTCGTGAACATGGTGTGGGGCTGATGTCGACCGGGATGGGTATGCGCCGCGCGCTCTGCGTCGCGTGGCCCTTATGCGTCGGCAGCATTCGCTTATGACGCGCCGGCCGATTGTAGGGCGACTCGCGCGCGGCCGCTGACGGCGCCCACTTGCCCCCATCGTCGCCGGGGGTATTGCGCGCGGCGAAGGCGGCCTGCGCCCGACACCCGACGCTTCAGCGCACCTCGCGGCCCGACTTGATCAGGATGTGCTTGGCGATGCCGCGCAGGATATTGACCTCCTCGCGCTCCAGCCCGGCGCGCGAGAACAGCCGCCGCAGCCGCGGCATCAGCTTCTTCGGGTTTGTCCGGATCGAGAAAGCCGACCGCGACCAGCGCCGTTTCGAGATGCGCGAACATCTTCTCGATGTCCTCGGCCTGCGCGAGCGCGCCGGCCGCCCCGTCGGGCGCCTGCGGCGGTTCGACCGCGGCGTCGAGCAGCGCGACGCGCAGCTCGTAGGCCAGCACCTGGATCGCCTGCGACAGGTTCAGCGAGCTGTAATCGGGATTGGCCGGGATGTGCGCGATCGCGCTGCAGCGCTCGACATGCTCGTTCGACAGCCCGACGCGCTCGTTGCCGAACACGAACGCGATCTCGCCGCTGGCAAGGCGCCGCTGGCCGTGTTCGCGGCTGCGCGCGCTGAGCGCGACCGACCACTGCACGCCGGCCAGCGCCTCGTCGAGCGTGGCCACGATGCGGGTGGCGGCTAGCACGTCGTCGGCGCCGCTCGCCATGCGACGGCGTCCGGATCGGCCAGCACGTCGGCCACGCGCGGCGCGACCAGCACCAGCCGCGAGAAGCCCATGGTTTTGAGCGCACGGGCCGCCGCGCCGACGTTGCCGGGGGGGCTCGACCAGCACGAAGCGAGCGGACGCAAACGCGGAGCCGGAATCGAGACCGGAATCGGGGCCGAAAGGCGTGGCCGGGGGGGTGCGAGGTTTCCAACGTTTTCCAACGTGATAGATCCGACTGAAGAACATGAGAACCGGGCGTAATGGTAGCGCCAACGCCACACCAATCCCACCCGGTCGAACGGTCAATGCCACGCGGCGGTCGGAAAAATGCCGGCGGTGTCCCATTCGTAGTTGAAGGTTGGGACGGCGGGGTTTCATAGATTAGGCAGACTCCCGATCATGGTCAACGCGTTTTTCTAGTGATCGATGCAGGGCGACGGCGAGGATCCAGAGGTCG
>WNEB01000174.1 GCA_009914575.1 Burkholderia gladioli | reverse complement strand
CAGTGCTATTCCTTCGATTCCGCCACGCGAGGGTGCCGTTCATTGGCCAGCGGATATGCCCGGTGCGGCGTGGCGTAATGGCGCGGTTGATGCAATTGCCAGTGACGGTCGTCGAGAATGGAAGCAAGACAGTGGCTACCACCGGCGATCGCTTGCCGAGAATGCGATGTATCGGTTCAAGACCCTCACCGGCAACTGTCTCTGGGCGCGTCACATCGACTCGCAGGCGACCGAGGTCTCCGTTCGCGTCGGCGTCATCAACCGTATGGCGGACCTCGCTCGTCCGCAATCCGTTCGTATCGCCTGAAATTATGCCCGTCGATGCTATTGCATCCTCACACTCGATTTATGCAACAACGCCCGCCACATGCGACACCGTGGTGAACGACACGCCGGCCATGGCCGCCACATCCTTGATCGTCGCCTTCTTGAAACCCTCTGGTCTGTCTTTTTAGATACTAGGTACGCGACCGGCGGCTGCGATACGTGTCGAGCACGACGGCAACGACGATCACGGCCCCGGTGATGATGCGCTTGGTCGGTTCGTTCGCGCCGATCTGTGCCAGCCCCGCCGCGAGCACCGATATGATCAGCACGCAAAAAAACGTGCTGATGACGGAACCGCGCCCGCCCAGCAGGCTCGTGCCGCCGATCACCACGGTCGCAATCACCTGAAGTTCGAGCCCCACGCCGGCATTCGGATCGACCGCCTCGAGCCGCGAGATCTGGAACAACGCAGCCAGCCCCGCCAGCCCCCCCATCAACGCAAACACGATGACTTTATACGGACGTGGGTTCACTCCTGCAATCCTTACTGCTTCTTCGTTGGGACCGATCCCCACGAGATAGCGCCCGAATACCGTCCGGGTGAGCACGAATTGGGCCACGATCATGACCGCCACCGCGATCACGAAGGCCGGCGAAATGCCGAAGGCGAACGGATTCGAGAGGAAATCGAAGGCGTCGCCGATGTAAGCGGTGCGCGAATTCGTGAGCTGGTACGCCACGCCGCGCGCCGCCTCCAGCACGCCGAGCGAGACGATGAACGACGGAATCCGCCAGCCCACCGTGACCGCGCCCGTCACCATGCCGGTGAAGGCCGCGGCCGCCACTCCGAGCAGCGCCGACGGCAGCGGCCCCCAGTGCCACTTGAGCGCGGCCACGCTGACGAACGAGGCCGCCAGCGCCAGCGCCAGCACCGAACCGACCGACAGGTCGCTCCCGGCGATGATCAGCACGAACGTCATGCCGACCGACATCACGACCAGATCGGGGATCTGGTTGGCGATCGTGCTGAACGTGTCGTAGGTCAGGAAACGCGAGCTCAGCGTCGAGAACAGCGCGATCATGGCCAGCAGCGCGCCGGCCAGGCCAAGGTAGTTGGACAGCCCGAGGCGCGTGCCGGACAGGCGCCGCGCGGCCGGCGCCACGGCGTCGGGCGCGGCGGCGCCAGCGGAAGCGGTCGGTTTGGCCGCTTCGCGACCGGGGACGATCGGTTCGTTCATGGTTGGAATCCTGGGGTCGAATCATCGTCGCCGCCCGGCGCGACGGTCGGCAGCGGGGCCGGCGTGGCATCGCGGCGCGAGAAGCCGGCAAATGCAGCGGCGAGCAAGGCGTCCTGGGTCCAGGCATCGCGCTCGAACACGACCGTCATGCGGCCCGCCGACATCACGCCGATCCGGTCGCAGATCAGCATCAGCTCGCGCAGGTCGCTCGACACGACCACCAGCGCGCGGCCCTCGCGCGCCAGCGCGCCCATCAATGCGTAGATATCGAATTTGGCGCCGACGTCGATGCCGCGCGTCGGCTCGTCGAACAGCAGCCCCGCCATGTCGTGCGCGAGCCAGCGGCCGATCACGACCTTCTGCTGGTTGCCGCCCGACAGTTCGCCCACGGCCTGCGCCTGGCCGCGCGTGCGAATCCGCATCGCGTCGATCTGGCGCTGCGCGAGCGCGTGCTCGCGCGCGGTGTCGACCACGCCGCCGCGCGCCAGCTGGCCGAGCGACACGTTGGCCGCGATCGGCTGCGACAGCAGCAAGCCTTCGCCCTTGCGATCCTCGGTGATCAGCGCGATGCCGTGGCGCACCGCGTCCGACGGCGAGGCGATCCGCACCGGCTGCAGGCCCTGGCCCGCCGTGTCGAGCGACACGGTGCCGGCGTCGGCGCGGTCCGCGCCGTAAATCAGCCGCAGCAGCTCGGTGCGCCCCGCCCCGATCAGCCCGGAGATGCCGAAGATCTCCCCGGCGCGCACCTCGAACGACACGTCGCGCACCGCGCTGCCGCGCGAGAGTCCGCTCACGGCCAGGCGCGGCGCACCGATCCGGCGCTCGCCGAGATCGATGTGCTCGCCCACCTCGCGCCCGGCCATCAGCGCCACGAGCCGCTCGGTCGACACCTCGCCCATCGGCCCGGCATGCACGAGCCGACCGTCGCGCAGCACCGCAACGCGTTCGGCCACGCGCGCCAGTTCTTCCAGCCGGTGCGAGATGTAGACGAGCGCCACGCCCTGCGCCTTGAGCCGGTCGATCTGCGCGAACAGCAGTTCGACCTCGCGCGCGGTCAGCATGGCGGTGGGTTCGTCGAGGATCAGCACGCGGCAATCGCCGATCAGGTTGCGTGCGATTTCGACCATCTGCTGATGGCCGATGCCGAGCGCGCCGACCGGCGTGTCGGGATCGATCGCGTCGAGCCCGACGCGCGCCATCGCCTCGTGCGCGTCGGCGCGCAGCCGGCGCCGGTCGATCACGCCGAAGCGGCGCGGCAGGCGGTTCAGGAACAGGTTCTCGGCAACCGTGAGCGTGGGCAGCAGGTTCAGCTCCTGCATCACCATGCGCAAGCCGGTCGCCTCGGTCTCCGACCGGCTGGCGGGCGCGAACGGCTCGCCGGCCAGCCGCAGCATGCCGGCCGTCGGCGTCACGAGCCCGCCGACGATCTTCGACAGCGTGCTCTTGCCCGCGCCGTTCGAGCGCCTCGCCGGCGTTCAGCGGGAGCTAGACGTCGGCCAGCACCGGCTCCACGTAGGTCTTGCCGACGCCCGACACGTCGAGCACCGGCCCCGCCCCGCGCGGGCGCGGCGGAGGGAATCGTCGCCATGCGCGGCCCTTACTTCTTGACGATCAGGTCGACCGGGGTTTCGACCACGCCCGACAGATCCGCCTGCTTCTTGTGCTCGGCGATCGCCTTCAGCGCGGTATCGATGCCGAACACGGCCTGCTTGGCAGCGTACTGATCGGCCGTGGCGAGCACGCGACCGTCCTGCAGCATCGGCTTGATCGCGTTGATGTTGTCGTAGCCGACCACCAGCACCTTGCCGGCCTTGCCGACCGCGCGCACGGCCGACACCGCGCCGATCGCCATGCTGTCGTTGCCGCAAAGCAGCGCCTTCAGGTTCGGATATTCGTTGAGCATGGCAGAGGCCGCCGCGTTGCCCTTGTCGATTTCCCATTCGCCCGACTGCACCGACACCACCTTGGCGTCCACCGCCTTCATCGCGTCCTGGAAGCCGGCCGTGCGCTGCTGCGCATTGGTGGTGGTCGACACGCCTTCGAGAATGCCCACCTCGTCGCCGGCCTTCAGCCGCTTGGCCAGGTAATCGCCGATCTTGCGCGCGCCCTTGCGGTTGTCCGGGCCGACGAACGGCACGTTGAGGTTCTTCGATTTCAGCACGTCCGGATCGAGCCGGTTGTCGATGTTGATGACGATGATGCCGGCGTCCACCGCCTTCTTGACGACCGGCACCAGCGCCTTCGAATCGGCCGGCGCGAGCACGATCGCATCGACCTTCGAGACGATCATCTGCTCGACGATGCGGATCTGGTTCGCGGTGTCGGTTTCGTCCTTGATGCCGTTGGTGACGAGGTCGAACATCGCCGGGTTGTGCTGCTGGTACTCCTTCGCGCCGGTTTCCATGGTCAGGAAGAACTCGTTGGCGAGCGACTTCATGACGAGCGCGACCTTCGGCTTGTGCGCCGATTGCGCATAGGCGCCAAGCGGCGCGACGGCGACTGCGGCGCCGGCGAGCGCGGCGACCAGGACACGGCGGCGAATCTGGAAATCCATGCGAACTCTCCTCACAGGTCTGGGCCCGGCGCCCAAGGTGTGGTTTTCATGTTGAGCAAACGTTTGCCGATTCGATACAGACAACGACCGAAAACGGGTCCTGCAGCGAGGTGTTGTTGCATAAATCGAGCGAGATCCGTTGACGTTTACGCGCAACGGTCGCGGGGCCAGCCTCCTATCAAGTCAGATTCCAGAGTAACTGCCTAATTTTTGACAAGAAAATGCGCAAGGACATACAC
>WNEB01000173.1 GCA_009914575.1 Burkholderia gladioli | reverse complement strand
CGTTTGAGCCGTGCATGTTCGGCCAACTCCAAGCGTTGTGCCTGATCGTCCTGGTCGTGCCGCCGCGCCTGGGCGCGCCAACTGTACAGCTGGGCAGGCTGCAACCCCAGATCACGAGCCACCGTGGTTACCCCTTCTGTGGCCGCTCGCAACAGTGCCTGCTGCCTGAACTCCAGGCTGAACTCCTGCTCCTTTCTGCCTGCCTAGCTCTTGGCCATCGTCCATCCACCTCCTATTGCGATAGTTAATCGCTTATAGGGGTGTCCGTGAAACGGGGGCAAGATCACAATGCAGCGAGATTCGGGAGCGCAAACTGCGCTGTTCCCCCGAATGCGGTAAAATCGCGGACAAGAAAAAACCGACCGCGCGGGCCGGTTTTTCGAAACGCGGCGGAAAACCGCCGGATTGCCTTGAGGCGCCGGTGTTTCAGCGATTCAGGCCGGCATCCTCGGCGGCGCCGATGGCCAGGTTCATGCACTGGATCGCCGCGCCCGAGGAGCCCTTGCCGAGGTTGTCGAGGCGCGCGACCGTGACGAAGCGTTCCTCGTTGCCGAACACGAACAGGTCGACGCGATTCGTGTCGTTGTTCGCCTGAACGTCGAAGAAGCCGTCGTCGAGGTTGTCGGTCGCGTCGTACGGCGCGACGCGCACGAACGCCTCGCCGGCGTAGTACTCGGCGAAGATGCGCTGCACGTCCTGCGGGGTCGCGCGCTTGGCCAGCTGGCTCGGCGTGAAGTAGGTCGTGACGGCCAGGCCCTTGAAGAACGGGCCGACGATCGGCGTGAAGAGCGGCGCGTTGGCCAGGCCGGTGTGCGCGGCCATCTCCGGCAGATGCTTGTGGCCGAGGGCCAGCGCATAGGCGCGCGGGCTGGCCAGGCGGTCGTTACCGCCGGCTTCGTAGTCGGCGATCATCTTCTTGCCGCCGCCGCTGTAGCCGGTGATCGAGTAGCTGTGCGCCGCGAAATCGGCGGCCACCACGCCCGCCTCGACGAGCGGGCGCATGGCCAGCACGAACGCCGAGGCGTGGCAGCCCGGCACCGCGATGCGCTTCGCGCCGCGAATGCGCTCGCGCTGCGCGCGGGTCAGCTCGGGCAGGCCGTAGGCCCAATCGGCGCTGGTGCGGAACGCCGTGCTGGCGTCGATCAGCACCGTGCGATCGTTGTCGACCAGCGAGGCAGATTCGCGCGAGGCGACGTCGGGCAGGCACAGGAACGTGACGTCCGAGGCGTTGATCAGGCGCCGGCGTTCCTCGACGTCCTTGCGCTTCGCGTCGTCGATGCGAATGATGTCGATGTCGCTGCGGGCGGACAGATATTCGAAGATCTTCAGGCCGGTCGTGCCTTCCTGGCCGTCGACAAAAACTTTGGCTCTCTTGAAATTTGAGTGGGTGAAAAGGGCCGCCGGGGTACGAAAACCTACGTCGCAAAACGGTATCTTCCCACCCCTAGCCCCGCCCCAAGGCGGGGAAGTCCTCGCCGCCGGACGGGCTCGGGGGCCAGGCGGCGCAAGGCTTTGCCTGGCCCGAGCCCTAAAGCGTGCTCGTAGATTTCTCCGCATCAAGGGTTCGCTGCGCCGGGCTTCGCCCGCCCTTGACCCGGAAAAATCCACCCACTCGAAATTCAAGAGAGGCAAAACTTTTGTGGTCATCTTGCGCTCACGGAATGGGGCGACCGGCGCGAACGCCGGAAAGCTGCCATTTTAAGACTTAACGGACAGGTCCGTAACCGGGTGCGCCGAAAAAAAGCGGCGGCGTTCATCGTGCCTGCGCGGCGTGACGGATTGTTGACGGCGGCGGCGGTCGATCCGGCCCTCGTGCGAGCCGCCCGGTTCAGCGTTCGTCGGTGACGGTGAGCCGCGCCCAGACGAGCGTGGCGACGCCGATTTCGTGATCGAACAGTTGCGCGGGGCGGCCCTGCACGGTGCGCAGGCGGTCGGTATCGAGTGCGTAGACGGTGGTGATCACGTAGCGGTGCGGCTTGCCCGGGGGGCAGGGGCCATCGTAGCGGTCGTTGCCGTAATCGTTGCCGTAATCGTTGCCGGATTCGGCTTCGGCTTCGGCTTCGGTCGCGCCGAGCCGGCGCAGCGCGCCGGACGCGCTGGCGTTGGCGGGCAGGCTCGTGACCGAGGCGGGAATGCCGATCACGGCCCAGTGCCACCAGCCGCGGCCCGGCGCGTCGGGATCGAAGACGGTGACGGCGTAGGCGCGGGTGCCGGGCGGCGGGTTGCGCCAGCTCAGTTCGGGGGAGCGGTTCTCGCCGCGGCAGGCACCCTGGGCGTTGCGCGGCGCCGACCCGACCGCCGTCGTGCAGATCGGCGCTCGACACCGTGAACGGCAGCTGCGCGCCGCTGCCGCCTGTGCCGCTTCTGCCGTTGTTCCGGGCGCTGATGCTGCCGAGCGTCGTGCATGCCGCGATCCTCCCCTCACGTCGACCGGCGGCGTGCGCCGGCGCGCTATTCGTGTTGCGACCCTGTGTCCGCAATGAGAGCGAGTCTACCTCGCGGCCGCGCGTCGCGGCCGCCCGCCCGACCGCGCGCGCATGAAAAACGCCCGCCGCGGGCTAGCGCGACGGGCGTTTCCGGGGCGAGGCGCGCCGCGCGGGCGGGGCCTCGCTCAGTCCTTCGGCGAGGCGGCGCCGCCGTGCGCGGCCGACCATTCGGTCGGCGCGTGCAGGAATTTCTCGACTTCGTCGAGCTTCTTCGTTTCGAAGTAGCCCGAGTTCTTCGCGACGCGCAGCACGTCCCGCCAGGTGGCGAGCGCGTGCAGGTCGACGTCGATGTCCTTCAGGACCGAGACGCTTTCCTTGAAGATGTTGTAGTGGAACAGTACGAAGCAGTGGTTCACTTCGGCGCCGACCGTGCGCAGCGCGTTGATGAAGTTGATCTTGCTGCGGCTGTCGGTGGTCAGGTCTTCCACCAGCAGGACGCGCGAGCCTTCCTCGAGATGGCCTTCGATCTGCGCGTTGCGACCGAAACCCTTCGGCTTTTTGCGCACGTACTGCATCGGCAGCATCATGCGATCGGCGATCCAGGCGGCGAACGGAATGCCGGCGGTTTCACCGCCTGCGACCGCGTCGATCTGCTCGAAGCCGACGTCGCGCAGGATCGTCGCTTCCGCCATTTCCATCAGGCCACGGCGCACGCGCGGATACGAGATCAGCTTGCGGCAGTCGATGTAGACGGGGCTCGCCCAGCCGGACGTGAAGATGAACGGCTTTTCGGCGTTGAAGTGCACCGCCTGCACTTCGAGCAGGATTTTGGCGGTCGTGTCGGAGATCGTTTGACGATCGAAGCCTGTCATGGGCATTCCTTGGGTGATGAGCGGGAGGGCGGGCGGGCGCGGGGCGCCGTGGCGCGGCGACGGGTTTCGGTCGGGCCATGCCGGCGGGGCCGGCATGCGGCGAAATTTCGCTGCGCGCGTGGGCCGCTATTTTACCCGAATCGGCGAGCCGCCGGACGGCCGGAACAGGGGCCGAAACGGGGGTTCCCGGCACGCCGGCCGATGCCCGCCCGGCGCCCCGCCGCGCCGCGCTGCGGCCATGCGTCGCGCTATGAGGAGTATCCCGAGGGCAGCCGCCCACGTGCCGGGCCAGGTGTACACTTAGCGCCCACCAGAATTTGCCGGCACCTTGGTCTCTTCGCCCATCCCGCAGACAGCAGGTTCCACGGCGCGCCGATCCGGCGCGCGGTCGCTGCCGCCATCGACCATCTCCCTCGATCGTTCCATCCCGGCGCACGCCTGCTGCCGGGTGCCGGCGCACCGTTTCGCACTTCCCGTTCTCAACCGTTCCGCCTTTCTCGCAAATCAGACGACCCATCATGGATGAACAACTGAAGCAGAGCGCGCTCGCGTATCACCAGAATCCGAAGCCCGGCAAGATCTCGGTCACGCCGACCAAGCCGCTGTCGAACCAGTACGACCTGTCGCTGGCTTATTCGCTGGGCGTCGCGGCTGCCTGCATGGCGATCCACGACGATCCGCTCGACGCGCAGAAGTACACCTCGCGCGGCAACCTCGTCGGCGTGATCACCAACGGCACCGCCGTGCTCGGCCTCGGCAACATCGGCCCGCTGGCGTCCAAGCCGGTGATGGAAGGCAAGGGCTGCCTGTTCAAGAAATTCGCCGGCATCGACGTGTTCGACAGGCGTTGTTGCATAAATCGAGTGTGAGGATGCAATAGCATCGACGGGCATAATTTCAGGCGATACGAACGGATTGCGGACGAGCGAGGTCCGCCATACGGTTGATGACGCCGACGCGAACGGAGACCTCGGTCGCCTGCGAGTCGATGTGACGCGCCCAGAGACAGTTGCCGGTGAGGG
>WNEB01000172.1 GCA_009914575.1 Burkholderia gladioli | reverse complement strand
CGCCGCCGGACGGGCTCGGGGGCCAGGCGGCGCAAGGCTTTGCCTGGCCCGAGCCCTCAAGCGTGCTCGTAGATTTCTCCGCATCAAGGGTTCGCTGCGCCGGGCTTCGCCCGCCCTTGACCCGGAAAAATCCACCCACTCGAAATTCAAGAGAGGCAAAATAAGCGGAAATGACTCACCCCGAAACACGCGCCACGAACCCGGAAGTCTCGATCGTCATCCCCGTGTACAACGAGGAAGACGGGCTGGCCGCGCTCTTCTCCCGCCTGTATCCGGCGCTCGACGCCCTCGACGCGTCGTACGAAGTGATCCTGATCAACGACGGCAGCCGCGACCGTTCGGCCGCCCTGCTCGCCGAGCAGTTCCGCAAGCGTCCCGACACGACGCGCGTGGTGCTGCTCAACGGCAATTACGGCCAGCACATGGCGATCCTGGCCGGCTTCGAGCAGTCGCGCGGCCAGATCGTCATCACGCTCGACGCCGATCTGCAGAATCCGCCCGAGGAAATCGGCAAGCTCGTGCACAAGATGCGCGAAGGCTACGACTACGTCGGCACGATCCGCATGCAGCGCCAGGACAGCCTGTGGCGCCGCAAGGCGTCGGCCGTGATGAACCGGCTGCGCGAGCGCATCACGCGCATCAAGATGACCGACCAGGGCTGCATGCTGCGCGCCTACAACCGCCAGATCATCGACACGATCAACCGCTGCGGCGAGGTCAACACGTTCATTCCGGCGCTGGCCTACACGTTCGCGCAGCACCCGACCGAAATCGACGTCGCGCACGAGGAACGCTTCGCGGGCGAATCGAAATACTCGCTCTACAGCCTGATCCGCCTGAACTTCGACCTCGTCACCGGCTTTTCGGTGGTGCCGCTGCAATGGCTGTCGTTCGTCGGCGTGATCCTGTCGCTCGGCTCGGCGGGCCTGTTCCTGCTGCTGCTGATCCGCCGCTTCGTGATCGGCGCCGAAGTCCAGGGCGTGTTCACGCTGTTCGCCATAACGTTCTTCATGCTCGGCGTGATCATCTTCGCGCTCGGCCTGCTCGGCGAATACATCGGACGAATCTATCAGCAGGTGCGCGCACGGCCGCGCTACCTGATTCAGACCGTGCTCGAGGAGCGCTACGACCGTGCGTCGCTGCCGCTGCCGAGCACCGAGGAGGCATCGCGATGAAATCGCGCGCGGTGGTGTTCGCGTATCACAACGTCGGCGTGCGCTGCCTGCAGGTGCTGCTCGCGCGCGGCGTGGACGTGGCGCTGGTCGTCACGCACGAGGACAGCCCGACCGAGAACATCTGGTTCGGCAGCGTCGCGTCGGTGGCGCGCGAGCACGGCATTCCGGTGCTCACGCCGGCCGATCCGGCGTCGAGCGAGCTGCGCGAGGCCGTTTCGGCGGCCCGGCCCGACTTCATCTTCTCGTTCTATTACCGGCACATGCTGCCGGTCGCGCTGCTGGCGCTCGCGCCGCGCGGCGCCTACAACATGCACGGCTCGCTGCTGCCGAAGTACCGCGGCCGCGTGCCGACCAACTGGGCGGTGCTGAACGGCGAGACGGAAACCGGCGCGACGCTGCACGAAATGGCGGCCAAGCCCGATGCCGGCGCGATCGTCGGCCATACGGCGGTGCCGATCCTGCCCGACGACACGGTCGCGCAGGTGTTCGACAAGGTGACGGTGGCCGCCGAGCAGACGCTCTGGCGCGTGCTGCCGGCGCTCCTGGCCGGCGAGGCGCCGCACCTGCCGAACGATCTCTCGCAGGGCAGCTACTTCGGCGGACGCAAGCCCGAGGACGGCCGCCTCGACTGGTCGAAGCCGGTCGCCGAGGTCTACAACCTGATCCGCGCGGTCGCCCCCCCTTATCCGGGCGCGTTCACCGATCTGCACGGCACGCGTTTCGTGGTCGCGCGCGCGCGGCTCGCGGCGCCCGGCTCGCCGGCCGCACAGGCCGCGCGGGAATTGCCGGCGGGCCTGCACGTAAGCGATAATGCGCTATTAGGCGTCTGCGGCGACAGCCGCGCCGTCGCCATCCTCGAGCTGCGCGAGCAGCCCAACGGTCGTCCGGATCACGAAACGGTCGTCTCTCCCGCTCAATTCGCGCAGTTCATTGATTCTTCCCGTCAGTCATGAAAGCAAAAAAAGTCCTGATCCTGGGTGTGAACGGCTTCATCGGCCATCACCTGTCCAAGCGCATTCTTGAAACCACCGATTGGGAAGTGTTCGGGATGGACATGCAGACCGATCGGCTTGGCGATCTCGTCAATCACGAGCGGATGCACTTCTTCGAAGGCGACATCACGATCAACAAGGAGTGGGTCGAATATCACGTCAAGAAGTGCGACGTGATCCTGCCGCTGGTCGCGATCGCCACGCCCGCCACCTACGTGCAGCAGCCGCTGCGCGTGTTCGAGCTCGATTTCGAGGCGAACCTGCCGATCGTGCGTTCGGCCGTCAAGTACGGCAAGCACCTGGTGTTTCCGTCGACCTCCGAAGTCTACGGCATGTGCTCCGACGAGCAGTTCGACCCGGACGCCTCGGCGCTGACCTACGGCCCGATCAACAAGCCGCGCTGGATCTACGCCTGCTCGAAGCAGCTGATGGATCGCGTGATCTGGGGCTACGGCATGGAAGGCCTGAACTTCACGCTGTTCCGCCCGTTCAACTGGATCGGCCCGGGCCTCGACTCGATCTACACGCCGAAGGAAGGCAGCTCGCGCGTGGTCACGCAGTTCCTCGGCCACATCGTGCGCGGCGAGAACATCAGCCTCGTCGACGGCGGCTCGCAAAAGCGCGCGTTCACGTACGTGGACGACGGCATCAGCGCGCTGATGAAGATCATCGAGAACCCGAACGGCATCGCCTCGGGCAAGATCTACAACATCGGCAACCCGAGCAACAACTACTCGGTGCGCGAACTGGCCAACAAGATGCTCGAACTGGCCGCCGAATTCCCCGAGTACGCCGACCTGGCCAAGCAGGTCCAGCTCGTCGAAACCACCTCGGGCGCCTATTACGGCAACGGCTACCAGGACGTGCAGAACCGCGTGCCGAAGATCGAGAACACGATGCAGGAACTCGGCTGGAAGCCGGAATCGACGTTCGACGACGCGCTGCGCAACATCTTCGAAGCGTACCGCGGCCACGTGGCCGACGCGCGCGCGCTGGTCGAGCAGCAAGGCTGACGCGTTGGCCCGCATCGTCCTCAAGATCGACGTCGACACCCTTCGCGGCACCCGCGAAGGCGTGCCGAACCTCGCGCGCATCTTCGATAGTCACGCCGCGCGCGCGACCTTCCTGTTCAGCCTCGGCCCCGACCACACCGGTTGGGCCATGCGCCGCGTGCTGCGGTCGGGCTTTCTCAAGAAGGTGTCGCGCACTTCGGTGGTCGAGCACTACGGCATCCGCCAGCTGATGTACGGCGTGCTGCTGCCGGGGCCGGACATCGGGCGGCGCGCGGTGGGCGAAATGCGCGCGATCCACGAGGCCGGTTTCGAGTGCGGCATCCACACCTGGGATCACGTCTACTGGCAGGACAACGTGCGGGCCCGCCCGCGCGACTGGACGGCCCGCGAGATGGACAAGAGCCACGCGCGCTTCGCCGAGATCTTCGGCGCGCCGCCCGTCACGCATGGCGCGGCCGGCTGGCAGATGAACGATGCCGCCTTCGAGCAGATCGACGCCTGGGGCATGCTCTACGCCTCCGACGGCCGTGGCCACGGCCCGTACCGGCCGGTCGTCGCGGGCCGCACGCTCGCCCATGTGCAGATGCCCACCACGCTGCCCACGCTCGACGAGGTGCTCGGCATCGACGGCATCGACGAATCGAACGTCGCCGCGCATCTGCTCAAGCTGACCGAGCACAACCCGCACGATCAGGTGTTCACGCTGCACGCCGAGCTCGAAGGCCAGAAGCTCGCGCCGATCTTCGAGCAGCTGCTCTCCGGCTGGCGCGCACAAGGCCATACGTTCGCCACGATGGGCGACTATCATGCCGCGCTGAATTTCGATTCGCTGCCATCGTACCCTGTCGCGTGGGGCGAAATTCCAGGCCGCTCCGGCGAACTGATCGTCCAGCCCGACTGACGCCCCCGCCTCCGTTTTCCCTTCCTCACGGCATGCCGCACGCGGCGTGCCGCCGATAACAACGAGCTAAAGTCAAATCTGGCGGGCGTTGTTGCATAAATCGAGTGTGAGGATGCAATAGCATCGACGGGCATAATTTCAGGCGATACGAACGGATTGCGGACGAGCGAGGTCCGCCATACGGTTGATGACGCCGACGCGAACGGAGACCTCGGTCGCCTGCGAGTCGATGTGACGCGCC
>WNEB01000171.1 GCA_009914575.1 Burkholderia gladioli | reverse complement strand
TTGTGCCTGATCGTCCTGGTCGTGCCGCCGCGCCTGGGCGCGCCAACTGTACAGCTGGGCAGGCTGCAACCCCAGATCACGAGCCACCGTGGTTACCCCTTCTGTGGCCGCTCGCAACAGTGCCTGCTGCCTGAACCCCAGGCTGAACTCCTGCCCCTTTCTGCCTGCCTTGCTCTTGGTCATCGTCCACCTCCTATTGCGATAGTTAATCGCTTATAGGGGTGTCCGTGAAACGGGGGCAAGATCAGTTGGTCATGCCGAGCGTGGACACCACCTGCACGGTCGGGAAGATCCGCACCTCGACCGGCAGCATCAGCGTGACGAAGATCAGCCAGAACGCCGTGTTGCGGAACGCAAAGCGGAAATAGACGATCGCGTAGGCCGACAGGATCGACACGGCGATCTTGCCGAGCGCGATCACCAGCGCCATCACGAGGCTGTTGATCAGCAGGATGCCGAACGGTGTGACGGTCGCGCCGCTGCCGCGATGCCAGATGGTCGCGATGTTCTCGAACAGATGCGTGCTGGGGATCAGCGACAGCGGCACCGTGAACACTTCCTGCGCGCTCATGGTGGCGGCGCAGAAGCCGACGTAGACCGGAAACAGCAGCACCACCACGCCCGCGATCAGCACCGCGTGGCAGAACCGGTCGAAGCCCTTGCGATTTTCGGCTCTCTTGAAATTTGAGTGGGTGAAAAGGGCCGCCGGGGTACGAAAACCTACGTCGCAAAACGGTATCTTCCCACCCCTAGCCCCGCCCCAAGGCGGGGAAGTCCTCGCCGCCGGACGGGCTCGTAGATTTCTCCGCATCAAGGGTTCGCTGCGCCGGGCTTCGCCCGCCCTTGACCCGGAAAAATCCACCCACTCGAAATTCAAGAGAGGCGTCTAGTTCTCGTCCATGACAAACAGGCGTTGATATTCCTTCAGCGCGAAGCGGTCCGTCATGCCGGCGATGTAGTGCGCAACGAGCCGCGGCTGGGCCGCCGGCGCGGCGCTCTGATAGGCGGGCGGCAGCAGGCGCGGGTGGTCGGTGAAGGCGTCGTACAGCCCCTTCACGACGCGCTGCGCCTTGTTCGCCATGCGCATCACCTTGTAGTGGCGATAGAGATTGTGGAACAGGAAGCGCTTCAGCTCGGCGGCCTCCTCGGCGATCACTGGGCTGTGCGCGACCAGCTGCGGGCAGCGCCGCACGTCGTCGAGCGAGGCCGGCGCGTATTCGGCGAGGTTGCGCGTGGTGGCGTCGATCAGGTCGACGATCAGCGTATTGATGATGCGGCGCACCGTTTCGTGCACGAGCCGGCGGCCTTCGAGCGACGGGAAATCGCCGAGCGCCGCGTCGTAATGGCGGCGCCAGAGCGCGATGCCGGCCAGTTGCGGGATCGTGATCAGGCCCGAGCGCAGGCCGTCGTCGACATCGTGGTTGTTGTAGGCGATCTCGTCGGCGATGTTGGCGATCTGCGCTTCCAGCGACGACCGGCGGCCTTCGAGAAACCGTTCGCCGAGTTCGCCGAGCTTGCGCGCATTCTCGCGCGAGCAATGCTTGAGGATGCCTTCGCGCGTCTCGAAGCAGAGATTCAGCCCGTTGAACGCGCCGTAGTGCTCCTCCAGCTCGTCGACCACGGCGAGGCTCTGCAGGTTGTGCTCGAAGCCGCCGTGCTCGCGCATGCATTCGTTCAGCGCATCCTGCCCGGCATGGCCGAACGGCGTGTGGCCGAGATCGTGCGCCAGCGAGATCGCCTCGACGAGATCCTCGTTCAGGCGCAGGTTGCGCGCCACCGAGCGCGCGATCTGCGCGACCTCGAGGCTGTGCGTGAGACGCGTGCGGAACAGATCGCCTTCGTGATTCACGAAGACCTGGGTCTTGTATTCGAGGCGGCGGAACGCCGTCGAATGGACGATGCGGTCGCGATCGCGCTGGAATTCGGTGCGCGCGGCGGGCGGCGTTTCGTGGTGCCGGCGCCCGCGCGTGGCCATCGAATGGGTCGCATAGGGCGCGAGGTGCGCTTCGAGCGCGGCGACGGGGCCGCCCGTCTTGCCGGGCCGCGCCTGCGACGCGTCGGTGGGGGGGGGCAACTCGCGGGGTGTTTCGCTCACTGTCTCCTCCACTGCTGGGGCGCCGGACAATCCGGCGCCGCGTTACCGGATTGCGGCGGCGAGCGTGGCCTGAACCAGGTCGTCGGGCGCCGCGGTGATCGACGCGGCGCCGAGCCCGTCGAGCACGATGAATTTGATTGCGCCGGCTTGGGCCTTCTTGTCGACCTGCATCATCTCGACATAGCGGGCCGCGCCGAGATCGGGCGCGCGCACCGGCAGATGCGCGGCGGCGATCACGCGGTTCAGGCGCTGACGCGATGCGTCGTCGAGACGGCCGAGCCGCACCGACAGATCGACCGCCATCACCATGCCGCAGCCCACCGCCTCGCCGTGCAGCCATTCGCCGTAGCCGAGGCCGGCCTCGATCGCATGGCCGAACGTGTGGCCGAAGTTGAGGATGGCACGCAGCCCGCCTTCGCGCTCGTCGGCGGCCACCACGCGGGCCTTGATCTCGCACGAGCGCCTGACGGCTTCGGTCAGCGCGGCCGGCTCGCGGCGGTTCAGCGCCTCGATGTCGGCCTCGATCCAGTCGAAGAAGACGGTATCGGCGATCGCGCCGGTCTTGATGACCTCGGCGAGGCCGACCGCCAGTTCGCGCTCGGGCAGCGTGCGCAGCGCGCCAATGTCGGCGATCACCGCCTGCGGCTGGTAGAACGCGCCGATCATGTTCTTGCCGAGCGGGTGATTGATGCCGGTCTTGCCGCCGACCGACGAATCGACCTGCGACAGCAGGGTGGTGGGTACCTGGATGAACGGCACGCCGCGCATGTAGCAGGCGGCCGCGAAACCGGTCATGTCGCCCACCACGCCGCCGCCGAGCGAGATCAGCGTGGTCTTGCGGTCGGCGCGCGAGCCGAGCAGCCCGTCGAAGATCAGGTTCAGCGTTTCCCAGTGCTTGTAGGCTTCGCCGTCGGGCAGCACCACCGTCTCGACCTGCTTGCCGAGCGGCGCGAGCGCGGCGCGCAACGCATTGCCGTAGAGCGGCTCGACCGTCGTGTTGGTGACGATGTTTACGGAAGCGCCCTTGATATGCGGCGCGAACAGTTCGGTGCGGCCGATCAGGCCATCGCCGATATGAATCGGGTAGGCGCGATCGCCCAGGTCTACATTGACGGTAATCATGCTTGTAGCGGCTTTGCGACGATGCCGGCCAGTTCGAGCTGCATCAGCACCATATTGACGAGGCCATTGACGGACGGACGGTCGGTTTCGATCACGAAATGCGCGCATTCGCGATAAAGCGGATCGCGCACTTCGTACAGCGCCTGGAGCCGGGCCTTGGGATCTTCCGTCTGCAACAGCGGGCGGTTCTTGTCCTTGCGGGTACGCAACCAGAGATCGTGCGGGTTGGCGCGCAGATAGATGACGATGCCGCGAGAATTCAGTGCATTGCGATTTTCGGGGCGAATGACGGCGCCGCCGCCGGTGGCCAGCACGACGTTGTTGCGCTGGCTCAACTCGTCGATCATCTTTTCCTCGCGATCGCGAAAACCCGCTTCGCCCTCGAGCTCGAAGATGAGCGGGATGCGCGAGCCGGTCCTGGCCTCGATTTCGTAATCGGAATCGAAGAACGGCCTGTCGAGACGGCGCGCGACCGCACGACCCACGGTGGTTTTACCCGCCCCCATGAGTCCGACGAAAAATACGCTTGCGTGTGGGCCCCGCGCTTGCAACGGCTTCCTCTGCTTCAATCTTGCTGGTATGTGGCGAAGCTTACTGGCAAAGCGCCGGCCTTGTCGAGCGCGGCCGGCCGGCTGCATGCGCCTCGATGGCAGCCCTTCGCCGATCTCCCGACCGAGTCTCGACATGTGGCGGAGCCCGCTCGGCGAAAACCGCTATTTTGCCCAAGACCGGCTACCGAGTCACATCGTCGCGCGACGTTGGCCGGCAAGTCGGTCGATTGCGAATGCGCCCCATTTTTGACTCCAATGCGAGCCGACTCGCGGCTGGCCCGACTCATCTGCTTGGCGCCCGTTTCCTCGCCGCTTGATCTCAATCATCGCGTCGCCAAGCCGAACATCATATGTTGTTTCCTGTTCTCCGCCATTTAAACTAGGGAAACGCTGATTTATTCGACTCGGCGGTCATCTCTGACGTAGCCGAGGACGTTGTAGAAGACAGTTCACGGAACGAAGCCACGACGATGAAACGGCAGATGAGCTTTGCGGAAGCAGAAAGCGCGGGCAAGAAGCGCGTGACCAGGCGTCAGCGTTTCCTGGACGAGATGGAGAAGCTCGTGCCGTG
>WNEB01000170.1 GCA_009914575.1 Burkholderia gladioli | reverse complement strand
GGCTCTCTTGAAATTTGAGTGGGTGAAAAGGGCCGCCGGGGTACGAAAACCTACGTCGCAAAACGGTATCTCCCCACCCCTAGCCCCGCCCCAAGGCGGGGAAGTCCTCGCCGCCGGACGGGCTCGGGGGCCAGGCGGCGCAAGGCTTTGCCTGGCCCGAGCCCTCAAGCGTGCTCGTAGATTTCTCCGCATCAAGGGTTCGCTGCGCCGGGCTTCGCCCGCCCTTGATCCGGAAAAATCCACCCACTCGAAATTCAAGAGAGGCGGAAATTTTTACAAAAAAATCGCGAGAGGGCCGGGGTGATTTCATTAGAATGCGCTGTCACGTCGCGGGAACGGATCCACACGTGCCTGGGTCCGTCGGCGTGCTACGCTCCATCCGCATCGCGTCTAGCCTGACGTATCGATCCACACGCGCGCACCTTGCGCGCGCTTACGGTGCCGCTGCCGCGCCTGCCATTCCGACATGCCGATCATCAAACGACCGTCCGATTCCGAACCCAATTACAAGTTGCGCCGCTCGCCTTCCGGCGCGTTCTACGCGGATGAATCCGACCGCCACGGCGGCGGCGATCGTCGCGACCGCGACGACGGCGACTCGGGCCGCCGCTCGTTCGGCGCCCGCATCGCAATCTGGTTTGCCGGGCTGGCCGCCGTCGCCGGCGTGATCGGCGCGCTGATCGTCGGCTATGCGCTGGTGGTGATGGCGCCGCAGCTGCCGTCGCTCGATGCGCTGACCAATTACCAGCCGAAGGTGCCGCTGCGCGTGTACACGGTCGATCACGTGCTGATCGGCGAATTCGGCGAGGAGCGCCGCAGCCTCGTGCGCTTCCAGGACATCCCCGACGTCATGAAGAAGGCGGTGCTCGCGATCGAGGATTACCGCTTCTACGAACACGGCGGCGTGGATTTCGTCGGCATCATGCGGGCCGGCGTGGCCGACCTGCTGCACGGCGGCGCGCGCCAGGGCGCGAGCACGATCACGATGCAGGTGGCGCGCAACTTCTTCCTGTCGAGCGAGAAGACCTACACGCGCAAGATCTACGAAATGCTGCTGGCGTACAAGATCGAGAAGACGCTGTCGAAAGACCAGATCCTCGAGCTGTACATGAATCAGATCTACCTGGGCCAGCGCGCCTACGGCTTCGCGGCCGCCGCGCGCGTGTATTTCGGCAAGGATCTGAAGGACATCACGCTGGCCGAGGCCGCGATGCTGGCCGGGCTGCCGAAGGCGCCGTCCGCCTATAACCCGGTGGTGAATCCGAATCGCGCGAAGATCCGCCAGCAATACATCCTCCAGCGCATGCGCGAGCTCGGCTACATCACGCCGCAGCAGTACGACGAAGCCGTGAAGGAAGAGATCCACACGCGCACGCCGGGCAACCAGTATGCGGTGCATGCGGAATACATCTCGGAGATGGTCCGCCAGATGATGTACGCGCAATACAAGGACGAAACCTACACGCGCGGCCTGACCGTCACCACGACGATCAATTCGGGCGATCAGGAAGCGGCTTATCAGGCGGTGCGCCGCGGCATTCTCGATTACGAGCGCCGTCACGGCTATCGCGGCCCCTAAGGCGTCATCGCGCTGCCGGCCGACGGCGACGCGCGCGACGAGGCGATCGACGACGCGCTCGCCGATCACCCCGACAACGGCGATCTGCAATCGGCGGTCGTGACGGCAGCCGCGCCCTCGGGCGTGCAGGTGCAGTTCGTGGGCGGCGAGAAGGCCAGCATCAACGCGGCCGGCGTGCGCTTCGCGGTCGCCGCGCTGAGCCCGCGCGCCTCGGATGCGCTGCGCATCAAGCCCGGCTCGATCGTGCGCGTGACCAAGGACCCGAAGGGCGCGTGGCAACTGTCGCAACTGCCGCAGGTGGAAGGCGCGCTGATCGCGCTGGCTCTGCAGGACGGCGCGATCCGTTCGCTGGTCGGCGGCTTCGATTTCAACAAGAGCAAGTTCAACCACGTCACGCAGGCCTGGCGTCAGCCGGGTTCGAGCTTCAAGCCGTTCATCTATTCGGCTTCGCTCGACAAGGGCCTCGGGCCGGCGACCATCATCGACGATGCGCCGCTGTCGTTCCCGTCGAGCACGCCCGGCGGCGCGGCCTGGGAACCGAAGGACGACGATCAGCCCGACGGCCCGATGACGATGCGCGAAGCGCTGCGCCGTTCGAAGAACCTCGTGTCGATCCGGATCCTCGCGTCGATCGGCACCAAGTACGCGCAGGATTACGTCACGCAACGCTTCGGTTTCGATCCGGCCAAGACGCCGCCGTACCTGCCGATGGCGCTTGGTGCGGGCCTCGTCACGCCGCTGCAGCTGGCGGGCGCGTATTCGGTGTTCGCCAACGGTGGCTATCGCGTCGATCCGTATCTGATCGCCGAGGTGGACGACGCGCACGGCCAGCCGCTGCAGAAGGCGCAGCCGGCGATCCCGGGCAGCAACGCGCAGCACACCGTCGATTCGCGCAACGCCTACATCATGAACAGCCTGCTGCACACGGTGGCGACGTCCGGTACCGGCGCCGGTTCGAACGTGCTGGGCCGCAGCGATCTGCAAGGCAAGACGGGTACCACCAACGACGCGAAGGACGGCTGGTTTGCCGGCTATCAGCAGTCGCTGGTGGCGGTGGCCTGGATGGGCTACGACCAGCCCAAGAGCCTCGGGAGCCGCGAATTCGGCGCGCAGCTGGCGTTGCCGATCTGGATCAACTACATGCGCACGGCGCTGCACGGCGTGCCCGAGCAGCAGATGCCGATGCCCGACGGCGTGACGACCATCGACGGCGAGCTGTATTTCGCCGATCACACGCCGGGCAACGGCTTCGTGTCGAGCGTCGACATCAACCAGGCCGGCAACGGCATCAACGCCAACGATGCGCTCGGTTCGGCCGGCGAGGCGGGCCTGACGCCGCCGCCCGTCACGGCGCAGGAGAAGCAGCAGATCATGGACATGTTCGACAAGCCCTGATCCCGATCGGCCGATGGATCGCGTTGGGCGGATCGTCTTGTCAGGCCGGCGGCATGACCGACAGCGCCACCTCGCGCTGCGATTCGAGCAGCGCGAGCCGCTGCCGCAGCGCGGTCGATACCGAGCGGAACGTCGAGCTGCCCAGCCCCAGCCGCAACGGCGGCTAGACCGCGTCGATCGCGGGCAGCATCGCGTCGACGGTGCGCTCGGCGTCGCCGTATTCGTTGAACGCGCCGCTCGCGATCGCGCGGCGGATCTCGCCGACCGGCGTGGCGTCGTAGCACGGCATCGGCTCGGTGCGGTCGAGGCTTGCGCAGAACTGCGTGCGCGTCGGGCCCGGCTCGACGATCAGCACGTCGATGCCGAACGGCTTGACCTCCTGCGCGACCGATTCGAGAAAGCCCTCGATGCCCCACTTGGTCGCGTGATACAGGCTGAAGCCGGGGTAGGCGATCTGGCCGCCTTCGGACGACACCTGCACGATGCGCCCGCCGCCCTGTCGCCGCAGATGCGGCAGCACCGCGCGCACGAACTGGATCGAACCGGTGATGTTGGTGGCGATCTGGCGGTCGATCTGCGCGTCGGTCGCTTCCTCGACCGCGCCGAACAGGCCGTAGGCGGCGTTGCCGACCGCCACGTCGATCCGCCCGAACGCCGCGAACGCGCGATCGACGGCGGCGCGCAGCGTCAGCAGGCGCTCGCCGTACTGCGCCTGCAGCGCGTCGAGTGCGCCCTCGCGGCGCAGCGCGGCCGCGACGCGGTCGCCGCGTTGCAGCGCCTTCTCGGTCAACAACCGGTCGAGCCCGGCCGAGGTGCCGGTGATGAGCCAGGTTTTCTGCATGACGTTCTCCTTCGATGGGGTGATGGAACGAACCCATCCTAGTGATCGTCGATTGGTTCGAGAATCCCCTGGATCTTGCATGTGTCGGTGAGTAATATCGACCAATGAAATCGCCATCGATCACCGATCTGCATGCCTTCATCGCGGTTGCCACGCATCGCAGCTTCCGGCGCGAGGCCTATGCGCTGGGCGTGTCTCACTCGGCGCTGAGCCATGCGATGCGCGCGCTGGAGCGCCAGCTCGGCGTGCGGCTGCTGAACCGCACCACGGCGTTGTTGCATAAATCGAGTGTGAGGATGCAATAGCATCGACGGGCATAATTTCAGCCGATACGAACGGATTGCGGACGAGCGAGGTCCGCCATACGGTTGATGACGCCGACGCGAACGGAGACCTCGGTCGCCTGCGAGTCGATGTGACGCGCCCAGAGACAGTTGCCGGTGAGGGTCTTGAACCGATACATCGCATTCTCGGCAAGCGATCGCCGGTGGTAGCCACTGTCTTGCTTCCATTCTCGACGACCGTCACGGGCAATT
>WNEB01000017.1 GCA_009914575.1 Burkholderia gladioli | reverse complement strand
GCATGGTGGCAGAACTGCGCGCAAAGACCGATGCACCGATGATGGAGTGCAAGAAGGCGCTGACGGAAGCCGACGGCGATCTGGGCAAGGCGGAAGAACTGCTGCGCGTGAAGCTCGGCAACAAGGCAAGCAAGGCCGCATCGCGCGTGACGGCCGAAGGCATCGTCGCGGCGTTCGTCGCCAACGGCGCCGGCGCGCTGGTCGAACTGAACTGCGAAACCGACTTCGTCGCGAAGAACGACGATTTCCTCGCGTTCGCGAAGACGGTGGCCGAACTGGCCGCCACGCAGAACCCGGCCGACGTCGCTGCCCTGTCGGCACTGCCGCTCGACGGCAAGACGGTCGACGAAGTGCGTCTGGCACTGGTCGGTAAGATCGGCGAAAACATCTCGATCCGCCGCTTCGTGCGCATCGAGACGACCAACCAGATCGCCACGTACCTGCACGGCGCACGCATCGGCGTGATCGTCGAGTACACGGGTGCGGACGAGCAGGTCGGCAAGGACGTCGCGATGCACGTCGCGGCCATGAAGCCGGTCTCGCTGTCGTCGGAGGAACAAGTTCCGGCCGAGCTGATCGAAAAGGAACGCCGCGTCGCCGAGCAGAAGGCTGCCGAATCGGGCAAGCCGGCTGAAATCGTCGCCAAGATGGTCGACGGCAGCGTGCAGGAGTTCCTGAAGGAAATCTCGCTGCTGAACCAGCCGTTCGTGAAGAACGACAAGCAGACGATCGAACAGATGCTGAAGGCCGCCAATGCTGCGGTGCAACAGTTCTCGCTGTTCGTGGTCGGCGAAGGCATCGAAAAGCGCCAGGACGATTTCGCCGCCGAAGTGGCAGCGCAAGTCGCGGCCGCTAAGAAGCAGTAAGCTTCACGCAGTCATGTCGTACCCGCGGCGGGCGCCCGCCCCGCCGCGGTTCGGTAGCGCGCAGAGTGTACTTGGGTTCCGGTACACAATTTGGTAGCGCTTGCCCGAATCAGTATTTCGCCCCTACAGTTCGTGGTTGTCATCCTCTCGTCGCCTGGAAGCCCCTATGCCCAATGCCTATAAACGCGTCCTCCTCAAACTTTCCGGTGAAGCGCTGATGGGCGATGATGCCTTCGGCATCAACCGTGCGACGATCGAGCGGATGGTGGCGGACATCGCCGAGGTGGTGCGGCTCGGCACGCAGATGGCCGTCGTGATCGGCGGCGGCAACATTTTCCGCGGCGTGGCGGGCGGCGCGGCCGGCATGGACCGCGCGACGGCCGACTACATGGGGATGCTCGCGACGATGATGAACGCGCTGGCGCTGCAGGACGCGATGCGCCACGCCGGCATCGAGGCGCGCGTGCAGTCCGCGCTGCGCATGGATCAGGTCGTCGAGCCGTATATCCGCCCCCGCGCGATTCGCCAGCTCGAGGAAGGCCGCGTCGTGATCTTCGCGGCCGGTACCGGCAACCCGTTCTTCACGACTGACACGGCCGCCGCGCTGCGCGGCTCGGAAGTGGGTGCGGAAGTCGTGCTGAAGGCCACCAAGGTCGACGGCGTGTATACGACCGATCCCAAGAAGGATCCGTCCGCCACGCGCTACACGACGATCAGCTTCGACGAGGCGATCGGTCGCAATCTGCAGGTGATGGACGCCACCGCCTTTGCGCTGTGCCGCGACCAAAAGCTGCCGATCCGCGTGTTTTCGATCAACAAGCCCGGTGCGCTCAATCGTATCGTGCAGGGCGAGGACGAAGGTACGCTCGTCCACGTATAAAATCACGCCGACACAGGCCGGGCATGACGCAACTGGCGGCATGCCGGCCTGTGCCGTTTTGAAGGTTCGCAGGTTTCGGAGGTTGAAATGAGTGTCGCTGATGTGAAGAAGGGCGTCGAGCAGAAGATGCAGCGCTCGATCGAAGCGTTCAAGAACGATCTGGCGAAGATCCGCACGGGCCGTGCGCACACGGGCATGCTCGATCACGTTCAGGTCGATTACTACGGCTCGATGGTGCCGATCTCGCAGGTCGCGAACCTGACGCTCGTCGACGCCCGCACGATCGGCGTGCAGCCGTGGGAAAAGCCGATGGTGGCCAAGGTCGAGAAGGCGATCCGCGAATCGGATCTGGGCCTGAACCCGGCCACGTCGGGCGACAGCATTCGCGTGCCGATGCCGGCGCTGACGGAAGAGCGCCGCCGCGAGCTGGCCAAGGTCGTCAAGAGCGAAGGCGAAACGGCCAAGGTCGCCGTGCGCAACCTGCGCCGGGATGCCAACGAGCAACTGAAGAAGCGCCTCAAGGACAAGGAAATCTCGGAAGACGACGAGCGCCGCGCGAGCGATGAAGTCCAGAAGCTGACGGACAAGCACGTCGCCGAAATCGACAAGCTGGTGGTGTCGAAAGAAGCCGAGATCATGACGGTCTGACGCGCAACGCGCGCGTTGCACTTTTCCCCTCGGTTACTGTCTCTGCGGCCATGACTTATACCAGCTCTACCGTTCGCGTACCCGACGTGGCCGCCGTGCCGCGTCACATCGCGATCATCATGGACGGCAACGGTCGTTGGGCGACCGAGCGTCGCCTGCCGCGCGTGGCGGGACATACGCGCGGCGTCGACGCGGTCCGCTCGACCGTGGAAGGGTGCGCGCGCGCCGGCGTCGAATATCTGACGCTGTTCGCCTTCAGTTCCGAGAACTGGCGGCGACCGAACGACGAAGTGTCGTTCCTGATGCGGCTGTTCATCACCGCGCTCGAGCGCGAGGTCGGCAAACTGCACGCGAACGGCATTCGCCTGCGCGTGGTGGGCGATCTCGAGCGCTTCGAGCCGCGCATCCGCGAGCTGATCCGTCGCGCGGAAACCAAAACCGCGCGCAATACGCGCCTGACGCTGACCATCGCCGCGAACTACGGCGGCCGCTGGGATATCCTGCAGGCCTCCAAGAAGCTGATCGCGCAGGCCGTCAGCGAGGGCCGCGAGGTCGAGGTCACCGAAACGGCGTTCGCCGAGCATCTGGCGATGGCCTACGCGCCCGAGCCGGACCTGTTCATCCGCACGGGCGGCGAGCAGCGCGTGAGCAACTTCCTGCTCTGGCAGCTTGCCTACACCGAGTTCTACTTCACGGGCAAGTTCTGGCCCGATTTCGATGCCAATGCGCTGGCCGATGCCTTGGCGTCCTATACCGATCGCGAGCGCCGGTTCGGCCGAACCAGCGCCCAGCTCGAACCCCAGTCTCAGGACGTCGACTCCCTTTCATGCTGAAGACCCGTGTTGTCACGGCGGTCGTGTTGCTGGCCATTCTGCTGCCAGTGACGCTGTTTGCGCCGCTCGCGGCATTTGGCGCGCTGATCGCGCTCGTGCTCGTGTTCGCCGCCTGGGAATGGGCACGTCTGCTCAAGCTCGGCGCCGCCGGTTCGGTGATCTACGCGATCGTCGCGGCGCTGGCGCTCGGCGCCAGCATGCAGCTGGGCGGCGGCGTCTATACCGGGTTCGGGCCATCGCCCCCCCTTATCGAGGCGGCAGCGGTGTTCTGGCTGCTGGCCGGTCCGTTCGCGCTCTGGCGCAAGCCGGTGCTGGCCGAACGGGCCTGGCGCCCGTTCCTGCTGGCGGCCGGCCTGGTGGTGTTCGCCGCCTGCTGGCATGCCGTGGTGGCCGCGCGTGCGGCCGGCATTCCGTTCGTGCTGTCGATGCTGCTTGTCGTATGGCTCGCCGATATAGGCGCATACTTCGCGGGCAAAGCGTTCGGCAAGCACAAGCTGGCGTTGTCGATCAGCCCCGGCAAGACCTGGGAAGGCGCGGCGGGCGGCTGGCTCGCGGAGATGATCGTGGCTGGCCTCGCGATCGGGCTGCACGCCTTCGAACCGACCCTGTTTTCCTCGCTTGCGCAGCGCTTCGGCGCACCGGGCGCCTTCGCGGCACTGACTCTTCTGGTCGTGTACAGCGTGATCGGCGACCTGTTCGAATCGCTGCTCAAGCGCCAGGCCGGCGTCAAGGATTCGAGCGGACTGCTGCCGGGCCACGGCGGCGTGCTCGACCGCGTCGACGCGCTGCTGCCGGTGCTGCCGCTGGCGGTGCTGTTGCTCGGCCAGACCGCTTAAAAACACTAGATCTCGTCATCATGCAAAAACGCCTGACTATCCTCGGTTCGACCGGGTCGATCGGCGACAGCACGCTCGACGTCGTCGCGCGCCACCCGGATCGTTTCTCGGTCTACGCGCTGAGCGCGCACCGCAACGGCGACAAGCTCGTCGAGCAGTGCCTGAAGTTCGCGCCCGAGGTGGCCGTGGTCGGCAGCGCCGAACTCGCCGCGCAGGTCGAGGCGAAGCTGCGCGCGGCCGGCAGCCGCACCCAAGTCACCTACGGTCCGGAAGCGCTGGTTGCCGTGGCGCAGGCGCAGGCGTGCGACACCGTGGTCGCGGCCATCGTCGGCGCGGCCGGCCTGCCGTCGAGCTTCGCGGCGGCGCGTGCCGGCAAGCGCATTCTGCTGGCGAACAAGGAATCGCTCGTGATGTCGGGCTCGATCTTCATGGACGCCGTGCGCGACCATGGCGCGATCCTGCTGCCGGTCGACAGCGAACACAACGCGATCTTCCAGTGCATGCCGCGCGACATCGCCGAGCATGGCGGCATCGCCCAGATCATCGTGACCGCCTCGGGCGGCCCGTTCCGCACGCGCGAGCCGGCCACGCTGGCGGACGTGACGCCGGACGAGGCCTGCAAGCACCCGAACTGGTCGATGGGCCGCAAGATCTCGGTCGATTCGGCCACGATGATGAACAAGGGCCTCGAGGTGATCGAGGCGCACTGGATCTTCGGCCTGCCGAGCGAGCGGATCGACGTGCTGATCCACCCGCAGAGCGTGATCCATTCGCTCGTGTCGTACAAGGACGGCTCGGTGCTCGCGCAGCTCGGCAACCCCGACATGCGCACGCCGATCGCGCACGCGCTGGCGTTCCCGGATCGCGTCGATGCCGGCGTCGCGCAGCTCGATCTCGCGCAGATCGCCACGCTGAACTTCGAAAAACCCGATTTCGCGCGCTTCCCGTGCCTCGCGCTGGCGATTCAGTCGCTCGACGCGGGCGGCGTGGCCAGCGCCATGCTGAATGCGGCCAACGAGATCGCCGTCGAGGCGTTCCTGGCGCGCCGCATCGGCTTCATGGACATCGCCCATACGGTGGATGCGGTGCTCAACCGTCTGGCGAATCGCGAGCCCGACGGCCTAGAGGACGTGCTGGCGGCCGACGCCGAAGCACGCCGCGCGACCGACGCGGTGATCGCGACTTTGCCTGTCCCGCGCGCGGAGCGCGCAGCCTGAGCGAGAGGGGCGCATGAACGTGCTGATCGAGCTGGTAGCGTTTGCAGTGGCGATCGGTGTGCTGGTCGTCGTTCACGAATATGGGCATTACAGCGTCGCGCGCCTGTGCGGCGTGAAGGTGCTGCGCTTCTCGATCGGCTTCGGCACGGTGCTGCTGCGGCATACGAGCCGGCGCACCGGCACCGAATGGACGCTCTCGGCGCTGCCGCTCGGCGGCTACGTGAAGATGCTCGACGAGCGCGATCCCGGCCCGGAGGGCATTGCCGCAGCCGATTTGCCGCAGGCGTTCAACCGCCAGTCGGTCTGGAAGCGGATCGCGATCGTCGCGGCCGGCCCGATCGCCAACTTCCTGCTCGCGATCGTGCTGTTTTCCTCGGTGTTCGCCACGGGCGTGACCGAACCGGCGGCTATCGTCGCGGCGCCGGTCGCCGATACTGTGGCGGCGCGCGCCGGCTTCGACGGCGGCGAGACGGTCGTGTCGATCCGCGACGCGCACGGCGGCGCGAGCGAGCCGGTGCGCTCGTGGTCGGACCTGCGCTGGAAGCTGCTCGGCGCGACGATCGATCATCGCAACGTGATCCTCGGCGCCAGCTCGGGCGGCGGCGCCACCTACGATTTCCGCGTGGATCTGAGCGGCGTCGATCCGAAGGCGGTCGACGACGACTATCTGTCGCACCTCGGTTTCGAGCCGGGCGGCGGCTCGCTGACGATTTCGGCGGTCACGCCTGGCAGCGCCTCGGAGCAGGCGGGCCTGCAGCCCGGCGACAAGCTGGTGGCGCTCGACGGCAAGCCGGTATCGGGCTCGTCGCGGTTCATCGATGCGATCAAGTCGCACGCGGGTCGTCCGCTTGCGCTGCAGATCGTGCGCGGCGGCGTCGAACGTACGCTGACCATCGTGCCGCATGCCGAGCGCGACACCGCCCCGGGCGCGAACGGCGCGCAGATCGACCGGATCGGCGCGGCGCTGGCGCTGCACGCGCCGTCGGTGGACGTGCGCTACGGCGTGCTCGAAAGCGTGAACCTGGGCGTGCGCCGCACCTGGGGTATTTCGGTGTACTCGCTGAAGATGTTCGGGCGGATGCTGACGGGCGAGGCATCGCTGAAGAACCTGTCCGGCCCGGTGACGATCGCCGACTACGCGGGCAAGAGCGCGCGGCTCGGTTTATCGGCCTTTCTGTCGTTTCTGGCGCTCGTCAGCATCAGTCTCGGCGTGCTGAACTTGCTGCCGATTCCGGTTTTGGACGGGGGGCATCTGTTATATTATCTGGTTGAAGCCGCAACCGAGAAGGCCGTTTCCGAGCGCTGGCAACTGATTCTGCAAAGAGCGGGGTTGATCTGCATCGTCGCGCTTTCGGCGATTGCGCTCTTCAACGATCTGTCTCGTTTAATCCATTCTTGAAGCGTCGGGCGAAGGCTGCGAGGGCCGTCGCCTGATCTGATGCAAGCTTAAATACTGGGGATGCACGTTGTTCAAACCTCATAGCTTCGTACCCAAGACTGTAGCCGCCGCGGCGCTCGCCGTGCACGGACTCGCAGCCCACGCGACGTCGCCGTTCGTCGTGCAGGATATCAAGATCGAGGGCTTGCAGCGTGTCGAAGCCGGTTCGGTGTTCGCCTACCTGCCGATCAAACAGGGCGATACGTTCACGGACGACAAGGCATCCGAAGCAATCCGCGCGCTCTATGCCACGGGCTTCTTCAATGACGTGAAGATCGCGACGCAAGTCAGCGTCGTGATCGTGCAGGTGCAGGAGCGTCCGGCGATTTCGTCGATCGACTTCACCGGCATCAAGGAATTCGACAAGGACAACCTGACCAAGGCGCTGCGCGAGGTCGGTCTGTCGCAAGGCCGCTACTACGACAAGTCGCTGGTGGACAAGGCCGAACAGGAACTGAAGCGCCAGTGCCTGACGCGCGGCTACTACGCCGCCGAAGTCACCACCACGATCACGCCGGTCGACGCGAATCGCGTCTCGATCCTGTTCTCGGTGGCCGAAGGCCCGAGCGCGAAGATCCGCCAGATCAACTTCATCGGCAACAAGACCTTCAGCACGAGCACGCTGCGCAACGAAATGCAGCTGTCGACGCCGAACTGGTTCTCCTGGTACACGAAGAACGATCTCTACTCGAAGGAAAAGCTCACGGGCGACCTCGAGAACGTGCGTTCGTACTACCTGAACCGCGGCTATCTCGAGTTCAACATCGAGTCGACGCAGGTGTCCATCTCGCCGGACAAGAAGGACATGTACCTGACGCTCACGCTGCACGAGGGCGAGCCGTACACGATCTCGAGCGTGCAGCTGTCGGGCAACCTGCTCGATCGTCAGGCCGAGCTCCAGAAGCTGGTCAAGATCAAGGCCGGCGAGCGTTTCTCGGCCGAAAAGCTGCAAGCCACCACCAAGGCGATCGTCGACAAGCTCGGTGAATACGGTTACGCATTCGCGACCGTCAACGCCCAGCCGGCCATCGATCAGGCCGCCCACAAGGTGGGCCTGACGCTGGTGGTCGATCCGAGCCGCCGCGTGTACGTGCGCCGCATCAACGTCGTCGGCAACTCGCGCACGCGCGACGAAGTCGTGCGCCGCGAAATGCGTCAGCTCGAAAGCTCGTGGTTCGATTCGAGCCGCCTCGCGCTGTCGAAGGATCGCGTGAACCGCGTCGGCTACTTCACCGATGTCGACGTGTCGACCGTGCCGGTGGACGGCACGACCGACCAGGTCGACGTCAACGTCAAGGTGACCGAAAAGCCGACCGGCGCGATCACGCTCGGCGCCGGCTTCTCGTCGACCGACAAGGTGGTGCTGTCGACCGGTATCTCGCAGGACAACGTGTTCGGTTCGGGCACCAGCCTGTCGGTCAACGTCAACACGGCGCGCAGCTACCGCACGCTGACGGTCACCCAGGTCGATCCGTACTTCACGGTGGACGGCATCAAGCGCATAACCGACGTGTTCTACCGCACGTATCAGCCGCTGTACTACTCGACCAATTCGAGCTTCCGAATCATCACGGCCGGCGGCGACATGAAGTTCGGCATCCCGTTCTCGGAAGTCGATACGGTATTCTTTGGCGTGGGCTTCGAGCAGAACCGCCTGGACGTCGACGCGGACACGCCGCAGAGCTACCAGGATTACGTGACGCAGTTCGGCCGCGTGTCGAACTCGGTGCCGCTGACGATCGGCTGGTCGCGCGATGCGCGCGACAGCGCGCTGATCCCGAGCCGCGGTTACTTCACGCAGGCCAACATCGAATACGGCGCGCCGATCGACAAGATCCAGTACTACAAGGCCGACATCCAGGCCCAGTACTACTACTCGTTCTCGCGCGGCTTCATTCTGGGCCTGAACTTCCAGGGCGCCTACGGTAACGGCATAGGCAACGCCTACCCGATCTTCAAGAACTACTACGCGGGCGGTATCGGCTCGGTGCGTGGCTACGAGCCGAGCTCGCTGGGCCCGCGCGATTCGAAGACCAACGACCCGATCGGCGGTTCGAAGATAATCGTCGGCAACATCGAGCTGACGTTCCCGCTGCCGGGCACCGGCTACGACCGCACGCTGCGCGTGTTCACGTTCTTCGACGGCGGTAACGTCTGGGGCAATGCGCCGGGCGGTACCAGCACGGGCGCGAACGGCCTTCGCTACGGCTACGGTGTGGGTCTCGCGTGGATCTCGCCGATCGGCCCGCTCAAGCTGAGCCTCGGCTTCCCGCTGCAGAAGCACGAAGGCGACCAGTACCAGAAATTCCAGTTCCAGATCGGTACGGCATTCTGATCGGAACCGCAACATCAAACGCATCGAGAGGGTAATTTTGCTAACCGGTAAGTTTTCGAAACGAGTGATGTGTGCGCTGGCGCTCGCCGCCGCGCTCGGCGCGACGGTCGCGCAGGCGCAGGACGTCGCTCGAATCGCGGCGGTCAACTCCGACCGGATCCTCCGCGAGTCGGCGCCGGCCAAGGCCGCGCAGACCAAGCTCGAAGCCGAGTTCGCGAAGCGCGACAAGAATCTGCAGGGCATGGCCGCGCGCCTCAAGACGCTGTCGGATTCCCTCGACAAGAACGGTCAATCGCTGTCGGTCGCCGATCGTGCGCAGAAGCAGCGCGATCTGGCCCAGCTCGACACCGATTTCCAGCGCAAGCAGCGCGAGTTTCGGGAAGACCTGAACCAGCGCCGCAACGAGGAACTCGCGACCGTGCTGGACAAGGCGAACAAGGTGATCAAGCAGATCGCCGAACAGCAGAACTACGATCTGATCGTGCAGGAGGCTGTCTACGTCAGCCCGCGCATCGATATCACCGACAAGGTGTTGAAGGCGCTCGCGTCGCCTTCCGGTTCGTTGAACTGATCAGGACGGAGCACGCATGGCATTGACGCTTGAGGCACTCGCCCAACGTTTCGGCGGAGACATCGCTGGCGATTCGCACTGCCAGGTCGCGGGCCTCGCGCCGCTCGACCAGGCCGGCCCGAACCAGCTCGCGTTCCTCGCCAATCCGAAGTATCTGTCGCAGGTCGAAACCACCCGCGCCGGCGCGGTGCTGATCAAGCCGCAGGATCTCGAAAAGCTCGGCGCGACCGCGGAAGGCCGCAACTTCATCGTCACCCCGAACCCCTACGCCTATTTCGCGCGCGTTGCGCAGATGTTCATCGATCTGGCGGCGCCGAAGCGTCCGTCGGGCGTGCATCCGAGGGTGAACGTCGACGCCGCCGCGCAGGTAGCGGCGAGCGCCGTGATCGGCCCGAACGTGACAATCGAGGCGGGCGCGGTGATCGGCGAACACGTGCGGCTCGACGCCAACGTGTTCGTCGGCGCCGGCACGAAGATCGGCGAAGGTTCGCATCTGTATCCGAACGTCGCGATCTATCACGGCTGCGACATCGGCGTGCGCGCGATCATTCATTCGGGCGCCGTGATCGGCTCGGACGGCTTCGGTTTCGCCCCCGATTTCGTCGGCGACGGTGCCGAGCGCACCGGCACCTGGGTGAAAATCCCGCAGGTGGGCGGCGTGAAGATCGGCCCGGACGTCGAGATCGGCGCGAACACGGTGATCGACCGCGGCGCGATGGCCGACACGGTCATCGAGGAATGCGTCAAGATCGACAACCTCGTGCAGATCGCGCACAACTGCCGCGTGGGCGCCTATACCGTGATCGCCGGCTGCGCCGGCATTGCGGGCAGCACCCACATCGGCCGTCATTGCATGATCGGCGGCGCGGTCGGCATTGCCGGCCACGTCACGCTCGGCGACTACGTGATCGTCACGGCGCAGTCGGGCGTATCGAAATCCCTGCCGAAGGCAGGCATCTACACGAGCGCGTTCCCGGCCGTCGACAACGGCGAATGGAACCGGAGCGCAGCGCTCGTGCGCAATCTCGACAAACTGCGCGACCGCATCCGCTCGCTCGAAACCGCGCTCGCAGCGCGTAACGACGGCGCCGCGCAGGACTGAACGTCGAAAACAGGGCGCGGTGCCCGGCTGGGACCGGCCGCCACCGCGATCAAACAGGGCCGCTCCGCGCTTCGGGCGGTCTTCGGCATTTGCATCATCACCGCGCAGCGATTGCGTGAGACGAACCATCATGAGCACCGAACACATCAATTTCGACATCCACAAGATCCTCACGCTGCTGCCGCATCGTTACCCGATTCTGCTCGTCGACCGCGTGCTCGAACTCATCCCGCACGAAAGCATCAAAGCCCTGAAGAACGTCACGATCAACGAGCCGTTCTTTCAAGGGCACTTTCCGCAGCGTCCGGTGATGCCGGGCGTGCTGATCATCGAGGCGCTGGCGCAGGCCGCCGCGCTGCTGACGTTCAGCGAGGAATCGTCGACGGTCGATCCGAGCAATTCGCTGTACTACTTCGTCGGCATCGACGGCGCGCGCTTCAAGCGCGTGGTGGAGCCGGGCGATCAGCTGATCCTGAACGTCAAGTTCCAGCGCTATATTCGCGGCATCTGGAAGTTCTCGGCCACGGCGGAAGTCGACGGCAAGGTGGCGGCAGAAGCCGAACTGATGTGCACGGTCAAGCCGGCCGACGCGGCGCCCTGAGCGACGCACGGCGCAACCGAGGCACGACTGACTAAGAGAGGCAACCGCGCATGAGCAGGATTCATCCCACGGCCATCATCGAACCGGGCGCGCAGATCGACGCCACGGTCGAGATCGGCGCGTACGCGATCATCGGCGCGAACGTGACGATCGGCGCGCGCACCACGATCGGCTCGCACAGCGTGATCGAGGGGCACACGACGATCGGCGAAGACAACCGCATCGGCCATTACGCGTCGGTCGGCGGTCGTCCGCATGACATGAAGTACAAGGACGAGCCCACCCGGCTCGTGATCGGCGATCGCAACACGATCCGCGAATTCACCACGATCCACACCGGCACCGTGCAGGACGCCGGCGTGACGACCACGCTCGGCGACGACAACTGGATCATGGCCTACGTGCACATCGGCCACGATTGCCGCGTCGGCAACCACGTGATCATGTCGAGCAACGCGCAGATGGCAGGGCACGTCGAGGTGGGCGACTGGGCGATCGTCGGCGGCATGTCCGGCGTGCACCAGTTCGTGCGGATCGGCGCGCATTCGATGCTGGGCGGTGCGTCGGCGCTGGTTCAGGACGTGCCGCCGTTCGTGATTTCGGCCGGCAACAAGGCCGTGCCGCACGGCATCAACGTCGAGGGGCTGCGCCGCCGCGGTTTCTCGGCCGAATCGATCAGCGCGCTGCGCAGCGCGTATCGCGTCGTCTACAAGAGCGGCAAGACGCTCGACGAAGCCAAGGCCGAACTGCGCGAGCTCGTCGCCGCGGGCGGCGAGGGCGTCGACGCGCTGACGACCTTCGTCGACTTCATCGACGCCTCGCAACGCGGCATCATCCGCTGACGATGGCGCTCCCTTCGACTCCGCTGCGCCTCGCGCTCGTCGCGGGCGAGCCGTCGGGCGATCTGCTCGGCGCGTCCCTGCTGGGCGGGCTGCACGCGCGCCTGCCCGGTTCCGCGCACTATTACGGGATCGGCGGGCCGCGCATGATCACGGTCGGTTTCGATTCGCACTGGCCGATGGATCGGCTGACGGTGCGCGGCTATGTCGAGGCGCTCAAGGAAATTCCGGGCATCCTGCGCATCCGCACCGAGCTCAATCGCCAGTTGCTGGCCGAACCGCCCGACGTGTTCGTCGGCATCGATGCGCCGGACTTCAATTTCGGCGTCGAGCAATCGCTGCGCGACGCCGGCATTCCGACCGTGCATTACGTCTGCCCGTCGATCTGGGCCTGGCGCGGCGGCCGGATCAAGAAGATCGTCAAGTCGGTCGATCACATGCTGTGCCTGTTTCCGTTCGAGACGGCGCTGCTCGAGAAGGCCGGCGTGGCGTCGACCTACGTGGGCCATCCGCTGGCCGACGACATCCCGCTCGAACCCGACACGCGCGGCGCGCGGATCGCGCTCGGGCTGCCCGAAAGCGGCCCCGTGATCGCGGTGCTGCCGGGTAGCCGGCGCTCCGAAATCGCGCTGATCGGGCCGACGTTCTTCGCGGCGATGGCGCTGATGCACAAGCGCGAGCCGGGCGTGCGCTTCGTGATGCCGGCGGCCACGCCGCAATTGCGCAGCCTGCTGCAGCCGCTCGTCGACGCGCATCCGCAATTGCCGCTGACGCTGACCGACGGTCGCTCGCAGGTCGCCATGACGGCGGCCGACGCGATCCTGGTCAAGAGCGGCACGGTGACGCTCGAGGCGGCGCTGCTCAAGAAGCCGATGGTGATCTCGTACAAGGTGCCCTGGCTGACGGGGCAGGTGATGCGCCGTCAGGGCTATCTGCCGTACGTCGGGCTGCCGAACATTCTGACCGGTCGTTTCGTGGTGCCCGAATTGCTCCAGCATTTCGCGACGCCCGAGGCGCTGGCCGACGCGACGCTCACGCAGTTGCGCGACGACGCGAATCGCCGCACGCTCCACGAGGTCTTCACCGAGATGCACCTGTCGCTGCGCCAGAACACGGCCGCGCGCGCGGCCGAAGCCGTCGAGCGCGTGGTCGCGAACCGGAAGCCGCGCGCATGAACGTCACCCGCAAGAAACGCGGCGCGGCGGCCGAGCAGCCCGGCTTCTCGTTCGACACGCCGGGCGAGATCGTCTGCGGCGTGGACGAAGCCGGGCGCGGCCCGCTGGCTGGCCCGGTGGTCGCGGCGACCGTGATCCTCGATCCGGCCCGGTCGATCGCCGGCCTCGACGATTCGAAGGCGCTCAGCGCGAAAAAGCGCGAGGCGCTCTACGCCGAGATTGTCGCCCACTCGCTCGCCTGGTGCGTGGCGTCGGCCAGCGTCGAGGAAATCGACACGATCAACATCCTGCATGCCACGATGCTGGCGATGCGGCGCGCCGTCGAAGGGCTGTCGGTGGCGCCGACGCTCGCGAAGATCGACGGCAACCGCTGCCCGACGCTGACGATCCGCAGCGAAGCGATCGTCGGCGGCGATGCGCTGGTGCCGAGCATCTCGGCCGCCTCGATCATCGCGAAGGTCACGCGCGACCGCCTGCTCGTCGAGCTTCACGCGAATTTCCCGCTCTACGGTTTCGACGTCCACGCCGGCTACGGCACGCCGAAACACCTCGCCGCGCTGCGCGAACACGGGCCGTGCGAGCACCATCGCCGCTCGTTCGCGCCGGTACGCGCGGCGCTCGATATCGTCCGATGAAACTCATTACCTCGCGCGACAACCCGCTGTACAAGCGCCTGAAGGCGCTGTCGGGCTCGACGCAGCAGCAACGCCGCGGCGCGCAAGCGCTGCTCGAAGGGCTTCACCTCGCGTCGGCCTATCTCGACGCCTGCGGCCAGCCCGAACTGTGTGTCGTGACCGACGGCGCGCTCGCGCACGACGAAACGCACGCGATCGTCTCGCGCATCGAGCCGCAGCGCGTGGTGTCCTTGCCCGATGCGCTGTTCGGTCAGGTGTCGAGCGTCGTCAACGGCGTCGGCCTGCTGCTGGTCGATCGGCCGGCGGTCGAGCTGCCCGAACGCGTGACGCAGACGGCCGTCGTGCTCGACGGCGTGCAGGATGCCGGCAACGTCGGCTCGATCCTGCGCAGCGCGGCCGGGGCCGGCATCGGCCAGGTGTTCTGCGTGCGCGGCACCGCCTATGCGTAGTCGTCGAAAGTGCTGCGCTCGGGCATGGGCGCGCATTTCCTGTTGCAGATCCACGAAGACGTCGAGGCCGATGCGCTGATTCCGCGCCTTGGCGTGCCGGTCGCGTTGACCGATTCGCACGGCGCGCAGGCGATCGACGATTGCGATCTGCGCGGGCCGGTGGCCTGGGTGTTCGGCAACGAAGGCGCGGGCGTGTCGGCAGCCTGGCGCGACGCGGCCGGCCTGCGCGTGACGATTCCTCAGCCTGGCGCAACTTGGCGGCAGCGGTCGCTGTCTGTCTGTTCGAGCAGTGCCGGCAGCAGCGCAAGCGCTGACATTCGGAACGATGCAACGAAAAACGGCGGGGTCAGCGTGAAGTGACCCCGCCGTTTTTCATGTCCGGCCTCGCGGCGCGATGCGCGCCCCTATCCGTCAGTACGACAGATGGTAGAGCTTGATTTCCTGCAGGATCGGAGGCGGTGTCCCAAACGTAGTTGAAGGTTGAAGGCGGCGGTTCCCGTAGGAATCCGAGAGAATCGGGTTTCCAGGACCAACCTCCAGAATAGGAGAACCGCCGAAATGAAGCCTACCAAGAAACCGAACCGTCGTGCTGATGCTGAGTGTCGTGTTGTTGGTAAACAAGAGCACGAAGCGCTGCGCGCGGGCCTTGCCGAGCAAGCCCAGTTGCTGC
>WNEB01000169.1 GCA_009914575.1 Burkholderia gladioli | reverse complement strand
GCTGACCGAGCTGCTGGCGGGCATGCCGTTCAAAGATGGGGTACCGGTGACCGACAGCACACCGGCTCAGCAATCGCTCACCGCCTGATCATGCCGACACCCTGTACACCAGATTTGACTTTAGCTCGTGAAAAGGGCCGCCGGGGTACGAAAACCTACGTCGCAAAACGGTATCTCCCCACCCCTAGCCCCGCCCCAAGGCGGGGAAGTCCTCGCCGCCGGACGGGCTCGTAGATTTCTCCGCATCAAGGGTTCGCTGCGCCGGGCTTCGCCCGCCCTTGACACGGAAAAATCCACCCACTCGAAATTCAAGAGAGGCCCTTTTTTGTTGTCAGTCGGAGTGTGAATGAGCGTTACCACGTCGGGAATCGAGACGAAAACGCGCCGCAGGGCGCTGAACACCGCGATCGAGCTGATCAGCTCGATGCGCTTCGCGATCGCGCTGCTCGTCGTATTGGCGATCGCGAGCATCATCGGCACCGTCCTCACGCAGGACGATCCCTACCCGAACTACGTGAACCAGTTCGGCCCGTTCTGGGCCGACATCTTCCGTGCGATCGGCCTGTACACGGTCTACAGCGCCTGGTGGTTCATGCTGATCCTGCTGTTCCTGGTGGTGTCGCTGTCGCTGTGCGTGTTCCGCAACTGGCCGAAGATGCTGGCCGACGTCCGCAGCTGGAAGGACAAGGTGCGCGAAGGCAGCCTGCGCGCGTTCCACCACAAGGCCGAATATGCGGTCGAGGGCGATCGGGCCGGGGTGTCCGCGGCGCTGTCGGCGTTCGTCGCCAAGGCCGGCTACAAGCACGTCGTGCGCGAATCGGACGGCGCCACGCTGATCGCCGCCAAGCGCGGCGCGATGACCAAGTACGGCTATATCTCGGCCCACCTCGCGATCGTCGTGATCTGCATCGGCGGCCTGCTCGACAGCAATCTGCCGATCCACTTCCAGATGTGGCTGTTCGGCAAGTCGCCCGTCAACACCAGCGCCGCGATCAGCGAGATCGGGCCGGAACACCGGCTGTCGGCGTCGAACCCCACGTTCCGCGGCTATGCCTGGGTGCCGGAGGGCCAGTACGTGTCCACCGCGATCCTGAACCAGCCGAGCGGTTCGCTGATCCAGGATCTGCCGTTCTCGATCCAGCTCGACAAGTTCATCGTCGATTACTACTCGACCGGCATGCCGAAGCTGTTCGCGAGCGATATCGTCGTGATCGACCGCGCCACCGGCAAGCGGATTCCGGCGCGCGTCGAGGTCAACAAGCCGTTCACCTACAAGGGCGTGTCGATCTACCAGTCGAGCTTCCAGGACGGCGGCTCGCAGATGCAGATGACAGCGTTCCCCATGACCGGCGCGAGCGACAAGACGTTCCCGGTGAACGGCGCGATCGGCAACGCCGCGCCGCTGGCCGGCCACGACGGCGACACGATCGAATTCGCCGATTTCCGCGCGATCAACGTCGAGAACATCACAGATGCGAACGGCAAGACCGACGTGCGCGGCGTGGGCGCGTCGCATTCGCTGAAGGAAGCGTTCGACGAGCGGCTCGGTTCGGGCGCGAAAACGTCGAACCCGGTCAACCTGCACAACGTCGGCCCGTCGATCCAGTACAAGGTGCGCTGCAAGGACGGCCAGGCGCGCGAATTCAACAACTACATGCTGCCGGTCGAGGTGGGCGGCGACCGGATGTTCCTGGCCGGCATGCGCGTGAGCCCGAACGATCCGTTCCGCTATCTGCGGATTCCGGCCGATGCCGACGACTCGATCGCCGAATGGATGCGGATTCGCGCCGCGCTGGAAGATCCGGCCGTGCGCGCCGAGGCCGCCGCGCGCTTCGCGCCGGCGTCGCTGCCGGGCGCCGACGCCGGCCTGCGCACACGGCTCGACGACAGCGCATTGCGTGTCCTGACCCTGTTCGCCGGCGCCGATGCCAGCTCGGGCCATCAAGCGGATGGCGCGCCGATGGGCGGCTTCCAGGCGGTGGCCGGCTTCATCGATCAATCGGTGCCGAAGGCCGAGCAAGAAAAGGCGACCGGGCTGCTGCTGCGCATGCTGGAAGGCGCGATGTGGCAGGTCTGGGCGGTCGCGCGCGAGCATGCGGGGCTGCAGCCGGTGGCGCAATCGGCCGACACGGCGCGTTTCGTGCAGAACGCCATCAACGCGCTGTCGGATAGCTTTCTGTATGGCGCACCCGTGTATTTGCGGCTCGATTCATATAAGCAGGTGCAAGCTTCGGTATTCCAGTTGACGCGCGCGCCTGGTAAAAATCTGGTGTATCTTGGCAGCCTGCTGCTGGTGTTCGGCATCTTCTCGATGTTCTACGTGCGCGAACGCCGGCTCTGGTTCTGGCTCAAGGATACGCAGGCGGGCGTAGGCGTCGTGATGGCGATGTCCACGGCTCGCAGAACCTTCGATTTCGAGAAGGAGTTCGCGCAGACGCGCGATGCGGCAGGCGCGGTGCTGGGCGCCCAACCGCAGGCCGCTGCCCCGGCGGCGGCGCGCGACACCGATCTCCCCGACTCCCCACGGTAACGTCATGGCTCTCACCCAGGCTTCTTCGTCCCCCACGCCGCGCGGCCGCGCCGACGCGGCGGCCCTGCCGCTGTTCGACGATCGCCCGTTCTGGCGCCGCCTGTCGCTGGTCGACTGGCTGTTCGCGCTCGCGATGGTCGCCGGCGCCGGTTTCGCGCTGGTGCATTACCAGGCGCACATGGATTACTACGATCAGGCCGTGATGACGGGCGCGACCATCGCGCTGGTCGAGCTGGGCTGGCGCTGGAAGCCGGCGCGGCTGCTGATGGCGCTGATCGCGTGCACCTCGCTGCTGTCGCTGCAGATCTATCACGGCGATCTGTCGCGCGCCGATTCGGCGTTCTTCCTCAAGTATTTCCTGTCGAGCCAGTCGGCGATCCTCTGGATGAGCGCGCTGTTCGTGTTCGCCACGGTGTTCTACTGGATCGGCCTGCTGAGCCGCTCGCCCACGGGCGCGGCGATCGGCCAGAAGATGACCTGGGCCGCCGTGCTGATGGGGTTCACGGGCCTGATGGTGCGCTGGTACGAGTCCTACCTGATCGGCGCGGACGTCGGCCATATCCCGGTGTCGAACCTCTACGAAGTGTTCTTGCTGTTCAGCCTGATCACGGCGCTGCTCTATCTGTACTACGAAGGGCATTACGGCACGCGCGCGCTCGGCGCGTTCGTGCTGCTGGTGATCAGCGCGGTCGTCGGCTTCCTGATGTGGTATTCGATCGCGCGCGATGCGCAGCAGATCCAGCCGCTCGTGCCCGCGCTGCAAAGCTGGTGGATGAAGATCCACGTGCCGGCGAACTTCATCGGCTACGGCAGCTTCGCGCTGTCGGCGATGGTCAGCGTGGCCTACCTGCTGAAGTCGCGCGGCGTGCTGGCCGATCGCCTGCCTACGCTCGAGGTGCTCGACGACGTGATGTACAAGTCGATCGCGGTGGGCTTCGCGTTCTTCACGATCGCGACGATCCTGGGCGCGTTGTGGGCGGCCGAAGCGTGGGGCGGTTACTGGAGCTGGGATCCGAAGGAAACGTGGGCGCTGATCGTCTGGCTGAACTACGCGGCGTGGCTGCACATGCGGCTCATGAAGGGGCTGCGCGGCACCGTGGCGGCGTGGTGGGCGCTGACGGGCCTGCTCGTCACCACCTTCGCGTTCCTCGGCGTGAACATGTTTCTGTCGGGGCTGCACAGCTACGGCAAGCTGTAGGCTTTGCCCGAAGGCTGTCCGATATCGATTCGAAAACCGCCGCCGCGTAGTTCGCGCGCGGCGGTTTTTTGTTGCACCGTCAGCCGGGGGGCCCGGCGCGGCGGGTTCGTCGGTTCACTGTTTCATCGCTGGCGGGATGGCCGGCGCGGAGATGCCCATGTTGATCAGGACCACGCGCCGGCGGCTGCTCGCCGGCGACGACATTCCGCGCGGCGAGATCACGCCGTCGTCGGTGTTCGCGGCGCGCCGCGGGCTGTTGCGCGCGGCCGGCGCCGGCGCGGCGTTCGCGGCCTATCGGTCGCCGAATCCGTCGGCGCATGCGCTCGCGGCAACCACCAACGCGAAGTTCGTGTGATCTTGCCCTCGTTTCACGGAGCTATTGTCGAATCTGGTGTACGGCGGTCGCGACGGGAATTTGAAAAGGCGGTGGCGGTTTAGCTGAGAATGTTGCTTGTCGTGAGCACAACCAGCGAACCCTGAGTGATCCGGAAACCAGCCACCATGAAGAAGACTACGAAAGAAGCGACCAGCAGTAAAGCAGAAACGAAGAGCGTGCTCGACGAGCTGATCCAACAGGGCGCGCGGCAGATTATTCAGCAGGCAGTCGAAGCGGAGCTTGCAACGATGCTCG
>WNEB01000168.1 GCA_009914575.1 Burkholderia gladioli | reverse complement strand
CGGATCAGCTCGAGCATCGGCAGCAGCAACTGGGCTTGCTCGGCAAGGCCCGCGCGCAGCGCTTCGTGCTCTTGTTTACCAACAACACGACACTCAGCATCAGCACGACGGTTCGGTTTCTTGGTAGTCTTCATTTCGGCGGTTCTCCTATTCGGGAGGTTGGTCCTGGAAACCCGATTCTCTCGGATTCCTACGGGAACCGCCGCCTTCAACCTTCAACTACGTTTGGGACACCGCCGGGCGCGTACACCTGATCAAGGATCGCGACGATCCGGTCACGCCGCCGATGCCGATCGGCCCGAGCGACGCCGGCCCGTCGGCGCTCGCCGCGCGGCTGCTGCCCTACGGCTTCGCGAAGGCCGGCCAGATCCTCGTCGCGCAGCAGGACGGCGAGGCGATCGAAGTCTGGATCAGCGAGCGCACGACCGATGCGGCGCTGGCCGAGGTCGCCCGCAATTTCGGCGCGCTGACGGCGCGCCGCCTGCCCGCCGACGAGCTTGCCCAGGCCATCAACACCGCCTACGCGCGCCAGGACGGCAGCGCGGCGCAGGTGGTGGGCGAGGCGGAAGGCGACGCGCCGATCATCCGCATGATCAACGCGCTGCTGACGCAGGCCGCGCGCGAACAGGCCTCGGACATCCACATCGAGCCGTTCGAGAACGCCTCGGTGGTGCGTTTCCGCGTGGACGGCGCGCTGATCTCGCGGATCAAGATCATGGCGCAGCTCGACATCGCCGAGAAACGCCTGCCGCAGGACAGCCGCATCACGCTGCGCGTGGGCGACTGCCCGGTGGACGTGCGGGTGTCGACGCTGCCGACCGGCCACGGCGAACGCGCCGTGCTGCGTCTGCTCGAAAAGGATTCGAAGCGCCTCAATCTCGAGGCGCTCGGCATGGGCGGCGACACGCTCCGGCAATTCGACAAGCTGATCGCGCGGTCGCACGGCATCGTGCTGGTCACCGGGCCGACCGGCTCGGGCAAGACCACCACGCTCTACGCGGCGATGTCGCGGCTCGAAACGGCCACCACCAACATCATGACGGTGGAGGATCCGATCGAATACGACCTCTCCGGCATCGGCCAGACGCAGGTGACCGAGCGGATCGGCATGAACTTCGCGCGCGCTGCGCTCGATCCTGCGTCAGGATCCGGACGTCATCATGATCGGCGAAATCCGCGACCTCAAAACCGCGCAGATCGCCGTGCAGGCCTCGCTGACGGGCCACCTGGTGCTCGCCACGCTGCACACCAACGACGCCGCGTCGGCCGTCTCGCGTCTGACCGACATGGAGGTCGAGCCGTATCTGCTGGCGTCGTCGCTGCTCGGCGTGCTCGCGCAGCGGCTCGTGCGCCAGCTGTGCCCGCACGGCAAGACGCCGTGCGAGGAAGACGGCCGCACCATCTATCACCCGGTCGGCTGCGACAAATGCGGCCATTCGGGCTATGCCGGCCGGCGCGGCGTGTACGAGCTGCTGACGATCGACGACGACATCCGCTCGCTGGTTCACCGCAACGCGCCCGATTCGGAGATCCTCGCCTCGGGCCGCGCCAAGGGCATGCGCACGCTGCGCGACGACGCGGAACGCTGGCTCGAACAGGGCAACACGTCGCTCGAGGAAGTGCTGCGCGTGACGGGAGGCGCATAGCGCGATGCCGGCATTCCGTTTCGAAGCGATCGACGCAGGCGACCGCCCCCAGAAAGGCGTGATCGAGGCCGACAGCGCGCGCGCCGCGCGCGGCCAGTTGCGCACCCAGGGCCTCACCCCGCTGGTGGTGTAGCCGGCCGCGAAGCGTTCGACCGGGCAGCGCAAGCAGCGCCTGTCGATCGGTCGCAAGATGTCGCAGCGCGAGCAGGCGATCCTGACGCGCCAGCTCGCCAGCCTGCTGACCGCCGGGCTGCCGCTCGGCGAGGCGCTGGTGGTGCTGACCGAGCAGGCCGAGCGCGATTACATCCGCGATTTGATGGCGGCGATCCGCGCCGAGGTGCTCGGCGGCCATTCGCTCGCCAGCGCGCTGGCGGAACACCCGCGCGACTTCCCCGAGATCTACCTCGCGCTGGTGGCGGCCGGCGAACACACCGGCAAGCTCGACCTCGTGCTGTCGCGCCTGGCCGACTACATCGAGCAGCGCAACGCGCTCAAGCAGAAGATCGTGCTGGCGTTCACCTATCCGGGCATCGTCACGCTGATCGCGCTCGGCATCGTCACGTTCCTGCTCAGCTACATGGTGCCGCAGGTGGTCAACGTGTTCGCGAGCACCAAGCAGCAGCTGCCGATTCTGACGGTCGTCATGATGGCGCTGTCGGCGTTCGTGCGGAACTGGTGGTGGGCGATCCTGATCGGCGTGGCGCTCGTGATCTGGGCCGTGAAGGCCACGCTGTCGCGCGACGGCCCGCGCCTCGCGTTCGACCGCTGGCTGCTCGGCGCGCCGCTGGCCGGCAAGTTGGTGCGCGGCTACAACACGGTGCGCTTCGCGAGCACGCTGGCGATCCTGACCGCGGCCGGCGTGCCGATCCTGCGCGCGCTGCAGGCCGCGGGCGAAACGCTGAGCAACCGCGCGATGAGCCGCAACATCGAGGACGCGATCATCCGCGTGCGCGAGGGCACCTCGCTGTCGCGCGCGCTGAACCACGTCAAGACGTTCCCGCCCGTGCTGGTGCACCTGATCCGTTCGGGCGAGACCACCGGCGACGTGACCACCATGCTCGATCGCGCCGCCGAAGGCGAGGCGCGCGAACTCGAGCGCCGCACCATGTTCATGACGAGCCTGCTCGAACCGCTGCTGATCCTGGCGATGGGCGGCATCGTGCTGGCGATCGTGCTGGCCGTGATGCTGCCGATCATCGATCTGAACAACATGGTGCAGTGAGGAACGGGCAGGACACGCAAAAAGGGCCGCCCGAGGCGGCCCGCTTGCTGGATGAACGGCAGGCCCCGGGCGGGCGGCCCCGATTGCAGTGCCGGGGCGGCGGCTCAGCGCACGTAGATGGTGGCGCCGGGCGCGTTGGCCGGCAGGAAGATTTCGGTGTGCGCACCGTTGCGGTCGATCACGATCGAGCGGGCGCGGACTTCGGCGAGTTTCGTGCCTTGCATGATGTCGCTGCCCAGCGTGATCGCGCGGGCCGGTTCGTCGTCCGCGCCGATGATCGCGGCGGCGCCCTGACGCAGCGCGAGGATGCCGAACAGGTGGATGTCCTGCACCGGGTTGTGCGTGAGCTGCCCGCCGAACAGCGCGGCAGCGTCCTCCGTGCGCAAGGGTGCGCGCGCGGCGGCGGGTAACGGGGCCTGATGCGCCGAGAGCGTGATGGCCCAGTAGGTGGCCGTCGCGCACAAAGCCGCGAAGAGGGCGAGGGAGAGGATCCGGATCGAGAGCGCGTTCATGCGGGCTATTGTACGGACGATTATGTGAAATTTCCGTTGGGTGAAAGCCCGAAGCAGGGGCCGCCTTACAATGCGGCTTCGCTGCGCGGGCGGTGTGCCTGCCGGCGCCATTCAATGTGGACTGACTGTTTTTGAAAGAGAGGTTTCACCCATGCAAACGTGGATCAATCGCCGCTCGCAAGCCGTGCGTCGCCAGAACGGCCAACGCGGCTTCACGCTGATCGAGATCATGGTCGTGATCGCGATTCTCGGCATTCTCGCGGCGCTGATCGTGCCGAAGATCATGAGCCGCCCGGACGAAGCGCGCCGCGTCGCGGCCAAGCAGGACATCGGCACCGTGATGCAGGCGCTCAAGCTGTATCGCCTCGACAACGACCGTTACCCGACCCAGGAGCAGGGCCTGCAGGCGCTGATCGCCAAGCCCACCACCGATCCGGTGCCGAACAACTGGAAGGACGGCGGCTATCTCGAACGCCTGCCGAACGACCCGTGGGGCAACCCGTACAAGTACCTGAACCCTGGCGTGCACGGCGAGATCGACGTGTTCAGCTACGGCGCCGACGCCAAGGAAGGCGGCGAGAACAACGACGCCGACATCGGGTCCTGGCAGTAACGTCCCGCCCTCGCGGCCGACCGACCGAACCCGACCCTTTTCCCTTCGTTTGTCATGCGAACCCCCGGCACCACCCCGCTGCGTTTTCCGCCCCGGCGGATGCACGGCTTCACGCTGCTCGAGATGATGGTGGTGCTCGTGATCGTGGGGATCCTCGTGACGGCGGCCACGCTGACGATGCGCCGCAATCCGCGCACCGATCTCCACGAGGAGGCGGTGCGCATCTCGCTGCTGCTCGAAAGTGATCTTGCCCCTGATTTACGGACACCTATCTAAGCGACATTGGCCAGCTCGTACTGCTCTGGGCTGAGGTAGCCCAGGGTCGAGTGCAGCCGGATCCGATTGTAGTCAACCTCAATGTAGTCAAAC
>WNEB01000167.1 GCA_009914575.1 Burkholderia gladioli | reverse complement strand
TAAATCGTTTCGTGGGACACGTGCAGGCTCGGGTCGTCAGGGAAAGTGCGCTTCAGGGTAGCGGCAATCTCCTGGGGCGACCACTGGCGCTCGCGCAAGCGCTGGCAAACGACACCCCAAAGGATCGAATCGGGTGCGAGCTTCAACGGCGACCGGGCGGCTTGCCGTCGGGCGATGCGAGCCGCTTGGGCGACACGTGGGCAGTACAGGCCGTTGGTCTGCGTGTTGCGGGCCAGTTCGCGACTCAACGTCGAGGGGGAGCTCAATCGCTCGTCCCGCCAGAAATCGATTCGCATACGTTCTTCAGGTTGCAGTTGTTGGTACGTTCTCTTTGCCATTCGCGGACTTTGCCGGTTGGCGAAGGTGTTGCACTTCAGATTTGAGGCCGCCCGTTGTTCAGCGCGGTGAATTGCGCGTTGTAGCGCGTGCTCAGCGCCGCGGCGTAGGTCTGCAACGCGGTTTGCTGCGCCGTCAGGCCCTTGAGGTCGGTCTGCACGCCGCTGGCGCTGGTCGTCAGGATGCCGTGCGCGGCCGTGTACGACGTGATCGCCTTGTCGATCTGCGCGCCGAGGCCGGTCGTCTTGTCGAACAGCGTGGCCGCCGCCGGGTGGTTGGCCAGCGAGCGCGTCAGCGCGCCCTGATCGACGATCAGCGTGCCGGCCGCCTGCCCGCTCTTCGTGCCGTCGGCCACCGTGACGCCGAGCTGCTGCAGCGTGGCGCCCACGCCGTTGCGGTTGACGGCGCCGCCGAGGATCGACTGCATCTGGGTCCGAATCGCATTGAGCGTCGAGTCGCCGAACAGCGGGCCGGCCACCGGCTTGAGCGGACGCGAATTGTCGAACGCGCCCACCGTGGCGATCGTCTGCGCCAGCGTGTTGTAGCTGCTGACGAAATTCGTGATCGCGGCGGCCTGTTTGGCGGTGTCGGAGGCGATCGTCAGCGTCTGCGTGGTGGCGGGCGAGGTGACGGCGGCCTGCGTGAGGTTCAGCGTGACGCCGGCGATCACGTTGCCGACGGCGTTGGTCGCGCCGAGGTTGGTCACGCCGCTGACGGTGACCGACGCGTCCTGCGCCGCCGACGATTGCGCCCATCGGCTCGCGGCGTTGCCGCCGGTGACGATCGTCGACGGGCCGCCCGTGGTGCTGGCGTGGAGCCGACCTCGAGGTTCGACAGGCCGTTGTCGACGGTGGCCGCGACCCGCACGTCGATCGTGTTGGCCGCGCCGCTGTTGTTGCTGCGCAGGACCAGATGCGCGCCGTCGCTGCCGGTCACGATGCTGGCCGTCACGCCGGGGTTGTCGCGCTGGTTGTTGATCGCGGCGGCGATGCCCGGCAGCGGGTTGTTGCTCGCATCGAGCGCGAGCGTCGACGATTTGCCGTTGACGCTCGGCGTGATCGAGCCGGTGCCGAGCGCCTTGGCGGCGGCGAACGCCGGCGAGGTCAGCGATTGCGATTGCGCGATCTGGTTGACCGCCGCCTGGTAGGAGCCGGCCACCGCGCCGTTGCCGGCCGTGGCGCTCAGGCCCGTGCCGCCGGTCGCGGTGGCCGTGAAGGTTTGCGCGAACGAGCCGTCGGACAGCGACGACAGCGCGCCCTGCAGGTTGCCGAGCGCGGTCTGCAGGCTCGTGTAGGCGGCGGCGCGATTGTTGTCGTTCGCCACGGCGGTCGACAGGATCGCGTTCTGGCCGGCCGTCTTCGCGTTGACCAGCGCCGTGACCAGCGTGTTCACGTCGATCGTCGAATTGCCGGTGGAGCCGCTGATGATCGATTGCGCGGCTTTCTGCAGGGCCGAGTTGCTGGCGATGGCGTTGTTGGAGGTCGAGGGAATCGACATCGGAATGCTCCCGGGTTTAGAGGTTGATCAACGTCTGATCGACGGTGCGCTGGGTCTTGATCGTCTGGGCGTTGGCCTGGTAATCGCGTTGCGCGGTGATCAGGTTCACGAGCTCGCCGGTCAGATCGGTGGTCGACGCTTCGGTCGTGCCGCCCTTGAGCGCGCCGTGGTTGGTGGTGCCGGCCACGCCGATCTGCGGCACGCCCGAGGCCGCCGTCTGGAGATACTGATTGCCGCCGATGCTGGTCAGCCCGCTCGGGTTGTTGAAGTTGACCACCACCTGGCCCAGCGTCATGGTCTTGCCGTTCGAATAGATGCCGCTGAGCGAGCCGTCCACGCCGACCGAGTAGGAGGTCAGCGAACCGGTGGCGTAGCTGTCGGCCACGAGGTTGGTCGACGCGCTCTTGCCGGTCGAGAACTGCGTCGAGCCGGACAGGTCGAGCGCGATCGTCTGCGGCGTGGCCGCGCCGCTCGCGTCGGTCGAGCCGGTCAGCCGGCCCGACGTGTTGAACGCGATCGTGCCGAGGTTCGCGGGCGGCGCGCCGTCGGCGCCGGCGTACACGTTCCAGGCGCCGGTCGTGGCCGATTTCACGAAGTAGAGGTTGACGTTCTGCGGATTGCCGAGCGAGTCGTGCGCCTGCACCGGCTGGCGCAGCGTGTAGCTGGCCGATCGGCGGGGTTGAACGGCGCGTGCGTCTGCGCCTTGTCGGTCTGGCTCAGGTTGAACTGGCCCGCGATGGCCGTGGTCGCCTTCGGCGGAATGTTGCCTTGCGGCGCGGACAGCGCCTTCAGCGCGGCCGTGTCGATCGAGCCGTCGGCCCGGACGCCGTAGCGCATCAGGTTAGCGCCGGCGCTGTTGACGACGTTGCCGCGCGCATCGGCGTGGAATTGGCCGTCGCGCGTGTAGGTCGTGACGCCGTTGTGCGAGACCTGGAAGAAGCCGTTGCCCGAGATCGCGATGTCGAGCGGGTTCTGGGACCCCGTCAGCGAGCCTTGCCGGAATACCTGCATGACTTCGGCAAGCTGGGTGCCCGCGCCGATTCCGTTCGCGACCGCGGTGGACACCGAGTTCGCATACACGTCGGAGAACTGGGCGATGGCCGCCTTGAAGCCGACCGTGTTCGCGTTCGCGATGTTGTTGCCGATGACGTTCAGGTGGTTCGACGCGCCTTGCAGGCCGCTCAAGCCTTGTTGATAGCCCATGATGCTCCCCGTTGGTGTGTGGCCGGACTGGATTGGCCGTTCTGTTTTCGTCAGGAATGCGAACCGGTGCCGCCCCGCGCGCGCGGCAGGATCGCGCCGATGCGGGCCAGGTCGACCGTCGCGCCGTTCGACAGCGCCAGGCCGGCGCTGCCGTCGGCCTGGCGGATCACGCCCTGCACCTGGGCCAGCGTCAGCGTGGTGGCACTGGCGGTGGCGCCCTGGGCGTTCGTGTAGCTTGCGCCGATCGTGTACCTGCCGTCGGGCAGCGTCGCGCCGCTCGCGTCGACGGGCCGCCAGGTCAGCGGCACCGTGCCGGCTTTCTGCGCGCCCTCGTCGAGCGTGCCGACGACCTTGCCGGTTGCATCCTTCACCGTGATCGTCAGGTTCGCGGCAGCGCTCGTCAGCTGCACGCCGAAGCCGACCGGCGCGCCCTTCGATACCGACAGCGTGCTGCCCGGCGCGAGCACGTTGGCGCCGACCAGCGCGGCGGCCTGCGTGGCCTGGCCGGCCGCGACCTGCGAGGCCAGCGACGCGAGCGAGGCGTTCAGCTGGGCGATGCCGCTGACGGTGTTGATCTGCGCGAGCTGCGAGGTCATCTGCGCGCTGTCGACGGGGCTGGTCGGATCCTGGTTCTGCAATTGCGTGACGAGCAGCTTCAGGAACGTCTGCTGCAGGTCGGTCGCCGATTGGGCGGGCGCGCCCTTGCTGTGCATGGTGTCGGGCGGCAGGCGGTTGACCGGCGTCCCGTTGTTGCCGATCGTGGTGCTGGAGGCGCTCATGAGGCGGTGTCCTTTCTCGGGCAGGCAGGCGCCGTCCGGTCGACAGTCCCCGATGGCCGAAGCGCGTTATGCGTTGATCGCCACCTGTTGTCGATGGCGTGCCGAGAGGGTAGCGCCGAGGCGGCGCGCGAGATGTGTTGTTTTGTCGGTTCCCGTGCAGTCGTGTCGCCGGGGAGGCGATGGCGGCGCGCGGGCGATGACGGGCGCGGCAAACGCGGGCGCGTGACGGACGGATTGCCCTCGAATCGCGCCGTCGTGTCGCGCAATGTGGCGCTGCGTGGCTGCCCCCCGCGTCAGAATAGTTTGTCGCCCGGATAGGATCTGGAAATCCGGGGCGTTGTTGCATAAATCGAGCGAGATCCGTTGACGTTTACGCGCAACGGTCGCGGGGCCAGCCTCCTATCAAGTCAGATTCCAGAGTAACTGCCTAATTTTTGACAAGAAAATGCGCAAGGACATACACAAGAAAGGTGAGCCGAAGGCACGCTACCGTGTCAGGAATTGGGCGGCCTATAATGAAGGCCTGATCAACCGGGGGAACGTAACAATATGGATA
>WNEB01000166.1 GCA_009914575.1 Burkholderia gladioli | reverse complement strand
AACGACCTCTGGATCCTCGCCGTCGCCCTGCATCGATCACTCGAAAAACGCGTTGACCATGATCGGGAGTCTGCCTAATCTATGAAACCCCGCCGTCCCAACCTTCAACTACGAATGGGACACCGCCAAACGGGGCAAGATCAGATCGCTTCAACACGCTGTCGTCGGCCATGACGATTCTCGCGCTCGACGCCTACGCCGGCGCCAACGCGGGCGGCATCGACAAGCTCGCGATCGAGGAACAGCGCGCCGGCGTCGCGCCGAAGGACTCTCCACCGTGCGCGCGAACCTGTTGCGCACGGCGTCCTGGAACGCGGCGGCCACGCGCGTCGACATCGTCAACAACGGCACGCAGCCGGCATGGTGGATCGCGAGCCAGTCCGGCTACGATCGCGCCGCGTCGGCCAAGGCGATCAAGAACTGGCTCGAAATCGTGCGCGAGTACACCGACAAGGACGGCAAGCCGCTCGGCAAGATCGCGCTCGGCGACGAGATCGGCGTGCATCTGAAGATCCGCGCGACCGGCTCGGCGAGCGTCGGCAACATCGCGATCGTCGATCTGCTGCCGGGCGGCTTCGACCCGGTGCTGACGCCCCCCCGGCACCCGCCGCCGACACGCAGGACGGCAGCAGCGACGGCAACGGCGATGGCGGCGCGCCCGCCGACGCCGCCTGGCGCTCGCCGATCGGCGTGGAAGGTTCGACCTGGCAGCCGCAGTACGCCGACATCCGCGACGACCGCGTGGTGATCTACAGCAGCGCGAGCACCGACGTGCAGGAGTTCGTCTACCGCATCAAGGCTACCAACGCCGGCAGCTTCGGCGTGCCGCCGGCCTACGGCGAATCGATGTACGACCGCCGGATCCAGGCGCAATCGCCCGGCGGCGCCACGCTGACGGTGCAGGGCGCGCCGTGATGCGGGGCGCGATGCAACGCGGCGCGCGAGGTGCGTGAGGTGCGTGAGGTGCGCGCATGAGCGACCGCGCTGCCTGGCGCGAGCGTGGCCGCGTGACGCTCGGCGCCGTGGTGCGCGGCCTGCGCCGCCGGCACAACGCCATTGTCGTGCTGGCGCTCTTGGCCGCCGTATTGGTCGGCTTTCGGTGGTGGCCGCATCCGTCGCTGCGCGACTGGAAGCCCACCTCCACCGCCGTCGTCGATGCGAACGGCAAGCTGTTGCGGCTGACGCTCGCCAAGGACGACCGCTACCGGCTCTGGGTGCCGCTCGACCGCATGTCGCCGCAACTGGTCGCGGCCGTGCTGATGCACGAGGATCGCTGGTTCCGCTGGCACCCCGGCTTCAATCCGTACGGACTCCTGCGCGGCGCGTGGATCACGTACGTGCGCGGCGGCAATCCGCAGGGCGGCTCGACGCTGACCATGCAGCTGGCGCGCTCGATGTGGCAACTGAACACGCGCTCGCCGCTCGGCAAGCTCGTGCAGGTGGGCCGCGCGTTGCAACTCGAACTGAGCTATTCGAAGCGGCAGGTCCTCGAGGCTTACCTCAATCTCGCGCCGTACGGCCGCAACGTCGAGGGCGCCGGCACCGCGAGCCGCGCCTATTTCGACAAGCCGACCGCCGCGCTGACGCTGCCCGAAGCGCTCGCGCTCGCCGCCTCGCGCAACCGGCTCTACGCCCCCTGGTTGCGCGCGCACCCATCCGACGCCGGGCTCGAGCCGCTGTTCGCGATGCCGTTCGCGCTGCGGTCGCTCGACGCGATGCCGTTCCTCGCACCGCATGCCGTCGATCAGGCGCGGGCCGCGCGCGACGCCGCGCTGCCCGCCGAATCCGCGGCAGGCAGCGAGCGCCTCGTCACCACGCTCGATCTCGACCTTCAGCAACTGCTCGAACGGCAGATCCGCCGCTACGTCGCGCGCAATGCCGCGCAAGGCGTGCGCAACGCCTCTGCCCTGCTGGTCGACACGCGCGACATGAGCATCAAGGCGATGGTCGGTTCGGCCGATTTCTTCGACCGCGCGATCCACGGTCAGGTCAACGGCACACAAGCCAAACGCTCGCCCGGATCGACGCTGAAGCCTTTCATCTACGGGCTCGGCTTCGACCAGGGCGTGCTGCATCCGCAAACCGTGCTGCGCGACGTGCCGACCTCGTTCGGCCCCTACGCACCCGAGAATTTCGACGGCCATTTCCTCGGCCCGATCACCGCCACCGACGCGCTGAACCGCAGCCGCAACGTGCCCGCCGTGTGGGTGGCGTCGCAACTGAAGAAGCCCGATCTCTACGCGTTCCTGCAAAGCGCCAACGTGCGGCTCGCGCGCAGCCCGCAGCATTACGGGCTCGCGCTCGTGCTCGGCGGCGGCGAAGTGACGATGCAGGAGCTGGCCGCGCTGTATGCCACGCTCGCCAACGGCGGTGTGTACCGGTCGCTGCGCTTGCGTGCCGACGAGCCGCGCGCGGCGGGCCGCCGGCTGCTCAGCGCCGACGCGAGCTACATGGTGATGAACATGCTGCGCCAGCATCTGCGCCCCGACGAAACCAGCGGCGCGCAGCGCTCGCCGCTGCCCGTCTACTGGAAGACCGGCACGTCGTGGTCGTTCCGCGACGCGTGGACGGCCGGCATCGTCGGCCCGTACGTGCTGATCGTGTGGGTCGGCAATTTCGACAATTCGAGCAATACCGCGTTTATCGGCGTCGACGCCGCCGCCCCGCTGTTCTTCCAGACGATCGACGCGCTGCGCGCCGACCGCCCGCTCGCCGAACCGCCGCGGCCGGCACCGGTCGGGCTCAAGCGCGTGCGCATCTGCCTGGCGAGCGGCGATCTGCCGAACGAATGGTGTCCGCAACAGGGCTGGACCTGGTTCATCCCGGGCGTGTCGCCGATCCGCGTCAGCACCGTGCACCGCCCTGTCGTGATCGACGATGCCACCGGCCAGGCCGCCTGCCCGCCGTACGACGACAAGCGCACGCACGTGGAAATCTACGAATACTGGCCGTCGGATTTGCAGCAGGTGTTCGCCCAGGCTGGCGTCCCACGCCGCCGGCCGCCGCAGAATCCGGCCTGCCGCGATGCCGGCCAGCTGTCGGGCGGCCCGCCGCGCATCACCTCGCCGGTGCGCGGCAGCACCTACGCGATGCGGATGAGCACGCCCGACGCCACGCGCATCGCCTTCAACGCCACCGCCGACGCGAGCGCGCACGCGCTGTACTGGTTCGTCGACGACGCCTACGTCGGCCGCAGCCGGCCCGGCGAGCCGCTGTTCTGGCAGCCCGCCACGGTCGGCAGCTACACAGTGCGCGTGGTGGACGATCACGGGCGCGGCGATCAGCGCGCGCTGGGGGGGGATGGTGCGTTGAGGAGGGAGGCGTCTGCGCCCGACGGCGAGGTTTGCGCAATGCAGCAACATGAAAAACGGGCCTTCAGCGAGGCCCGTTTTCGGTCGAACGCGGCGTTTGGCGGAACGCTTATTCGTTTTCCTCGAAGTAATGCCCGAACTTTTCCTGCTTCGTGCGGATATACCGTTCGTTTTCGTCGCGCACCGGCACGACCAGCGCCACGCGCTCGCACACGGGAATGCCGTGCGCCACGAGCGTGTCGAACTTCTTCTGGTTGTTGCTCATCAGCCGCACCGACGTCACCTTCAGGATCCGCAGGATCGCCGCGGCCGAATCGTATTCGCGGGCATCGTCGGGCAGGCCCAGGTCGCGGTTCGCTTCGACCGTGTCGCGCCCCTGCTCCTGCAGCGCGTACGCGCGGATCTTGTTGCTGAGGCCGATACCGCGCCCTTCATGGCCGCGCAGATACAGCAGCACGCCGCGTCCCTCTGCGGCGATATACCGCAGCGCCAGATCGAGCTGTTCGCCGCAGTCGCAGCGGTAAGATCCGAACACGTCGCCCGTCAGACATTCCGAATGCAGGCGCGTCAGCACCGATTGCTGCTCCGCAACGTCGCCGACCACGAGCGCCAGGTGTTCCGCCTCGCTGCCGGTGACGCGAAACGCGTAGGACATAAACGTGCCGTAGCGGGTGGGAAGCGTTGCCGAAGCCACGAGCGTGACGCATTCGTCGGCATGGCGTTCGTCCGCGGACGGCGAGGAAGATTGCGAAGGCATGGAAAGCATCGAAAAATCGGAGTAAAGGAATGTTCTGAGTGGCGCGCTGCCGGAGTTTACCGCTAATCTACGTTAAGCGTTCTACCCCACGTCCGCCCCGTGGAGGCGCTTTTCAACGGGTTCCCCCGGGCATGTCTCCCACCCGGTTTCCGGAGAATGAAATGAACGCGTCCCGCCCCGTGACCGAGTGAGCGAAGAATGAGGGTGGATCCTCACGGGCCAACGGCATCGATGTGCCCTGGTGGAAAATGCACGCATTTCCCGGCAACCGGAGGATCCACGATGAACAGTATGGCCGTAGGTGTCGACATCGCCAAGCAGGTATTCCAAGTG
>WNEB01000165.1 GCA_009914575.1 Burkholderia gladioli | reverse complement strand
GCAAGGCTTTGCCTGGCCCGAGCCCTCAAGCGTGCTCGTAGATTTCTCCGCATCAAGGGTTCGCTGCGCCGGGCTTCGCCCGCCCTTGACCCGGAAAAATCCACCCACTCGAAATTCAAGAGAGGCTTACTTTTTTTGGTATCTCAGGCCGCTGGCGGATCGAGAGGATTGATAGCGCGCAAAGCGCGAACCGAATTCCTGAAAAAACCGTCGGCGAACCCGGCGGTTTTTTTCGTCCCGCCGGCGTCGCACCGGCTCCCGATGAACCACCGGCCGCCCATTCAACCCACGATATCCGCAACGGCCCGACGCCCGCCCGGACCGGCGACGCGACACTGGAGAACACTGCAATGCCCCCGCACAACACCGACGATGTCCGTATCCGCGAATTGAAAGAACTCACGCCGCCCGCTCACCTGATCCGGGAATTCCCGTGCTCGGAAGCCGTGGCCGAGCTGATCTACTCGACGCGCCGCTCGCTGCACCGGATCCTGCACGGCATGGACGACCGGCTCGTGGTGGTGATCGGCCCGTGCTCGATTCACGACACCAAGGCCGCGGTCGAATACGCGAACCAGCTCGTCGACCTGCGCCGCAAGCACAAGGACGATCTGGAAATCGTGATGCGGGTGTACTTCGAGAAGCCGCGCACGACGGTGGGCTGGAAGGGGCTGATCAACGATCCGCAACTCGACAACAGCTTCAAGATCAACGAAGGCCTGCGCACCGCGCGCGAGTTGCTGCTGCAGATCAATTCGCTGGGCCTGCCGGCCGGCGCCGAATTCCTCGACATGATCAGCCCGCAGTACATCGCCGATCTGGTGTCGTGGGGCGCGATCGGTGCGCGCACGACCGAATCGCAGGTGCACCGCGAGCTGGCGTCGGGCCTGTCGTGCCCGGTCGGGTTCAAGAACGGCACCGACGGCAACGTCAAGATCGCCGTGGATGCGCTCAAGGCTGCGTCGCAGCCGCACCATTTCCTGTCGGTGACCAAGGGCGGCCACTCGGCGATCGTCTCGACGGCCGGCAACGAGGATTGCCACGTGATCCTGCGCGGCGGCAAGGCGCCGAACTACGACGCGGAAAGCGTGAACGCCGCCTGCACCGACATCGGCAAGGCCGGCCTCGCCGCGCGCCTGATGATCGACGCGAGCCACGCGAACAGCTCGAAGAAGCACGAGAACCAGATTCCCGTGTGCGCCGACATCGGCCGCCAGCTGGCCGCCGGCGACGACCGCATCGTGGGCGTGATGGTGGAATCGCACCTCGTGGCCGGCCGTCAGGCCCTGACGCCGGGCTGCCCGCTGACTTACGGCCAGAGCATCACCGACGCCTGCATCGGCTGGGACGACAGCGTCGCGCTGCTCGACGACCTGGCCGAAGCGGTGCGCGCGCGGCGCGTGGCGCGCGGCAGCGGCAACTAAAGCGCTGGTGGCGGCGGACGACGCATCGCCACCGAATCGCCGAAATCAAGACATCGCCCGGGCGATGTCTTTTTAGGCTCTCTTGAAATTTGAGTGGGTGAAAAGGGCCGCCGGGGTACGAAAACCTACGTCGCAAAACGGTATCTTCCCACCCCTAGCCCCGCCCCAAGGCGGGGAAGTCCTCGCCGCCGGACGGGCTCGTAGATTTCTCCGCATCAAGGGTTCGCTGCGCCGGGCTTCGCCCGCCCTTGACCCGGAAAAATCCACCCACTCGAAATTCAAGAGAGGCTCTTTTTACCGCACGCGGCGGCGGACCGGTCGATCAGTCGATCGCGCCCGAACCGAAGATTTCCGCATGCACGCGCTCGCGCGCCACGCCGAGCGCCAGCAGCGCATCGCGCTGCGCGTTCATGAACGCCACCGGGCCGCAGATGTAGTAATATCGGCGTCGGGCAGCAGCGAGGCGCGCAGCACGTCCGGCGTCAGGCGCCCTTCGCGATCGTGATCGATGCCCGCACGATCGCCGGGGCCGACGATGTCGTAGAGCACCTCGCGCTTCGCATCGGGATAGGCCTCCACCAGCGCATTGAGCCAGTCGCGAAACGCGTGCACGCTGCCCGAACGACAGGCGTGCACAAAGCGGAGCGGTCGCGTGCTGCCCGAGGCCGCCAGCGCCGAGGCCATCGACACCATCGGCGTGATGCCGACCCCGCCCGAAATCAGCACCACCGGCTTGCCGGCATCGCGCGACAGCCGGAAATCGCCGACCGGCGCCGTCACCTCGACGATCGCGCCCACCTCCACCCCGTCGTGCAGTTGCACCGAGACCTTGCCGACCGGCACCGCCGGCTCGCTGCCCGCGGCGCGCCCGGCCTCGCGCTTCACCGAAATCCGCAGCCACTTGCCGTTCGGCGCGTCCGACAGGCTGTATTGGCGCGGCTGATCGACGCCGAGATCGCCCACGTGACGCTTGATCGACACGAACTGGCCCGGCTCGAACTGCGGCGCCGCGCCGCCGTCGGTCGGCTCCAGATAAAACGAGGTGATTTCGTCGCTTTCGCGTGCCTTGCGCGCGACGCGGAACGGGCGATAGCCGCTCCACGGCGCGGCCTCGTACAGCTTGGCGTCGACGCCGATCAGCACCTGTGCGAGCTGCGCGTAGGCCGCCTGCCATGCCGCGAGCGTGGCCGCATCGACGGCATCGCCGAGCACCTCGACGATCGACGCCAGCAGATGCTCGCCGACGATCGGATAGTGTTCGGGCCGGATCGACAGGCTCACGTGCTTGTGCGCGATGCGCGACACGGCGCTGCCGAGCACGGCGAGGTTGTCGATGTTCGCCGCGTAGGCGTACACCGCCTTTGCGAGCGCCTCCGGCTGGCCGCCGCCCGCGCTTTGATGGGTCTGGTTGAACAGGTTCCGCAGTTCCGGCCGGTGCGTGAACATCCGCTGGTAGAAGTGCTGCGTGATGGCCGTGCCGTGCGCGGCAAGAACCGGAGCGGTGGCCTTGACCCGGGCCATCTGGTCGGCGGTGAGCGTCGTCATGCGTATTCTCCGTGGAGGTTGCTCTTAAAGATGCATTCACAATGCATCTTTAAGCACCGAACGTCGACACGAACAAATTGACGCATCGTTTTTATCGATAACGGCGACGCAGCCGACCGATCCAGCCCCTATTCGGGCCGGCCGCGCTCCCACAGCACGTCGCTGCCGCCCGCCGCGCGGTTCAGCACGCGCACCAGCACGAACAGCAGATCCGACAGCCGGTTCACGTAGCGGCGTGGCGTGGCCTCGACCGCTTCGGTCGCTCCCAGCGCGACGATCGAGCGCTCGGCGCGCCGGCACACGGTTCGGCAGACATGCGCGAGGGCCGCCGTGCGCGCGCCGCCCGGCAGGATGAACTCCCTGAGCGGCGGCAGTTGCGCGTTGTAGTGCGCGAGCCAGTCGTCGAGCCGGGCCAGATGCGCATCGGTCATCGTCACGTGGCCGGGAATGCACAGCTCGCCGCCCAGATCTAACAGATCGTGCTGGATCGCCGACAGCGCGCCGCGGATGTCCTCCGGCAACGGCTCGGCCAGCAGCACGCCGAGTTGCGAATTGAGTTCGTCGACGTCGCCGATCGCTGCGATCCGCGCCGCGTCCTTGGCGACGCGGTTGCCGTTGCCCAGGCCCGTGGTGCCGTCGTCGCCGGTGCGGGTCGCAATCTTGCTGAGGCGGTTGCCCATGGTTCGGTCCTCGTCGTGTGCGGGCGCGCGAGGCGGCCCGGCGGGTGATGGGCGGCGCGTGCGCCGCACGCTTCCCGTCACGGGAAGGGCCGGCGCACGCGCGCGAACGCCGATTATCCCAGCCGCCGCGCGCTCAGGGCGACAGCCTTTGCGCGTAGAATGATTCGCCCATCGTCGCACCCGGCGCATGTCCTGCCGGCCCGCGACGGCACGCCCCCACAAGCCGCTCCAGGAGGACACGCGTGAACCATCCCGTCCCGCCGGCGTCGCTGCGCAGTCCGTTCCCCGATGCGCTGCGCGACGCGCTGGCCGCCGCGTTCGGCGAACGCTTCTCCACCTCCGAAGCCGTGCGCACCCATCACGGTCGCGACGAATCCCCGTTCGACCCGGAACTGCCCGACGCCGTCGTGTTCGCACAAAGCGCCGACGACGGGCGTTGTTGCATAAATCGAGCGAGATCCGTTGACGTTTACGCGCAACGGTCGCGGGGCCAGCCTCCTATCAAGTCAGATTCCAGAGTAACTGCCTAATTTTTGACAATAAAATGCGCAAGGACATACACAAGAAAGGTGAGCCGAAGGCACGCTACCGTGTCAGGAATTGGGCGGCCTATAATGAAGGCCTGATCAACCGGGGGCGGTGTCCCATTCGTAGTTGAAGGTTGGGACGGCGGGGTTTCATAGATTAGGCAGACTCCCGATCATGGTCAACGCGTTTTTCGAGTGATCGATGCAGGGCGACGGCGAGGATCCAGAGGTCGTT
>WNEB01000164.1 GCA_009914575.1 Burkholderia gladioli | reverse complement strand
GGCTGATCATCCGGACGCCGCGGCGTCGTTGCTTGAAGGGCTGGAGGAGACGTTCACGGTGAACCGCATGGACCTGACGCCGAGTCTGATCCGCAGTCTGGCGACGACGAACCTGATCGAGAATCCGCACGGTGCGGTGCGCCGCGTGAGTGGCCGGGTCCATCGCTATCGCGACGCCGACATGGCGATGCGCTGGGCGGCCACCGGTTTCCTGGAAGCGGAGAAGCGCTTCCGCAAGCTCGGTGGTGCCAACACCTCTGGATCCTCGCCGTCGCCCTGCATCGATCACTCGAAAAACGCGTTGACCATGATCGGAAGTCTGCCTAATCTATGAAACCCCGCCGTCCCAACCTTCAACTACGAATGGGACACCGCCACGCGCTGTCGTCGCCGCAAAGCCGCTTCGCGGTGCAGGCGGTGGAGCGCTTCCAGCCGCTGTTCCACCTGCTCAACGGCGACCTCTGCTACGCGAACCTGAACCCGGCGCACCAGCCGGACGTGTGGCGCGACTTCGGCAACAAAAACCAGACGTCGGCGTCGAACCGCCCGTGGATGCCGTGCCCCGGCAATTACGAGATCGAATTCCACAACGGCCCGCAGGGCTACGACTCGTATCTCGCGCGCTACGTGCTGCCCGAGAACGGCACGCGCTTCCCGGGCCGCTGGTACAGCTTACGGGTGGGCGCGGTGCTGTTCGTCTCGCTCGACGCCGACGACGTGGTGTACCAGGATGCCGCCGCGTTCGTGGCCGGCCCCGCGCCGCTGGTGCCGGCACCGAGCACGGGCAACGAGCCGATCCAGCCGGGCACCTCGTTCTACGTGCGCGGTTACAGCCGCGGCGAGCAGACGCGCTGGCTCGAAGAGGTGCTGCGCCATGCTTCGCACGACGAAGCGGTCGACTGGATCGTCGTGCAGATGCATCAGGACGCGCTCAGCTCGTCGAAATCGGGCAACGGCTCGGACAAGGGCATCCGCGAGGCCTGGCTGCCGCTGTTCGACCGCTACGGCGTCGATCTGGTGCTGTGCGGCCACGATCACGATTACGAGCGCAGCTTCCCGGTGCGCGGCTGCCGCCATCACGCGGGCGTGGATGCGTCGACCGGCTCGGTGGTCGATACGCTGCAGCCGCAACCAGTGGTGACGGCCGACCCGGACGGCCGCACGTTCGACACGCGCCACGGCACGATCCACCTGATCCTCGGCGGCGGCACCAGCGCGCCGACCGATACCTACGACGAGGACACGGCCACCGGCCTGCCGCAGGCGATGGTGTTCACCAAGCCGAACCGGCCGGCGCCGGGCGCGACGGCCGGCGTGTCGACCAGCGGCTGCAGCGCCGGCGCCAGCGCCAGCGATTTCAGCAGCTGCACCGCCAGCGCGCTCGTGTATTCGTAGCGCGCCGCATACGGCTCGTGCGGGTTGGCCGTCAGGACCCCGAAGAACCGGTCGCCGATGCCGAACACGAACGTCGCGCTGCGGTTCACCTTGCGCGACTCGATCAGCCGCGCGCCGGGCGCGTAGACGTTGAAGCGCTGATCGCCGGTGCCGGTCTTGCCGTAGACGTCGAGCGTCTTGCCGTCGGGGAACGCGAGGCCCTGCGCGAGCCGCTTGGCCGTGCCGTTCTCCACCACGTCGCGCAGCATCGGCTGCACGGCGGCGGCGATCTCGGGCTACACGAGCTGATGCGGCGGCGTGCCGGTGTGCACGAAGCGCGTTTCGTACGGCGTGTCCTTCGCGAAGTCGAGTCGCACGATGCTCTCGGTCGGCATCTGCGCGCCGCGGTTGCCGATCAGGCCGATCAGGCGCGCCAGCGAATCGGGCTGGTCGCCCGACGCGCCGATCGCGGTCGCGTACGAAGGCGTGAGCGCGGCGAACGGATAGCCGAGCGCCTGCCACGACTTGCCGATCGCATCGTAGGCGCGCAGCTCGACCATGCGGCGGATCCGGCGATCCTGCGTGGCGTGGTATTTCGTCTTGTAGAGAGCCAGGCGTAGGACGCGATGCGCAAGTCGTGGCTGGCCGTCTGCACGGTATCGAGCGTCGCGTCGGGATGCGCGCGCAGGTAGGCCAGCGTCCAGAGCGCGAGCGGATGCACGCTGGCGATATAGCCGCGATCGTTGAGGCTGAAGCGGTCGGTGCCGTACTTCGCGTAGAGCGCGGCGAGATCGTCGTCCGACAGCCCCGCAGCCAGCGTGCCCTTCAGCGTGGCGCGCATGGCCGCGTCGAACCAGGGCCGCGGCGCGTCGGGCGCCACGCTGCGCAGCACCGTGGCCACCTTGGGCAGCGTCTTGCGCACCGTCTTCAACATCAGCGCGAGCGCGTCGTCGGGCGGCTTGCCCGCGTATTTCGTGTAGAAGCGCTTCACGTACACGCGGCTTTCCTGATCGACGAACTGCCCGAGGTAGTGCGCGCGCAGTTCGGGGTCGTTCAGCCATTGCGCCGATACACCAGTTGTCCTGACCATTTCGTAGCGGACGATGTCGCGCATCATCCGCACGAACACTAGGTTCACCGAGTTGCGGAACGCGAGGCGGATCGTCAGGATCTGGCCGTTCTCGCTCTTGTCGAAATTGGTGAAGGTTTGCGCGCCGCCGCCGGTGTAGAACGTTTCGCCGACCGAAGCCGAGTACTTGCGGTCCAGCGCGGCGTCGAGCATGGCCGGCAGCGAGCGGTCGCGCGCGGCGATCAGGTAGTCGAGCGCCCAGCGCGACAGCGCGTCCTGCGGATCGGGCTGCACGCGCTTGAGCGCTGCGGCCGGCTCTGGTCGGCGTAGTCGCGGTGCAGTTGCGAGACGATCTGCAGGTAGGTCACCACCGTGCGCAGCTTGGCCGTGGAGCCGAGGTTCAGGCGCGCGCCGCGATTGACGTCGAACGGCTGATCGACGCTGTCGGTCTGCACGCGCAGAAGGTTCGCGCCGCCCTGGCGTTCGTAGAGCGTGAAGCTGTAGGAGATCTTCGACGGATCGTCGCCGGGCCGCAGCATCTGGAAGCCGACCAGGCCGGCCTCGCGCGCGCCGTCGCGGGTGGTGACGGCGGCGAGCTTGTCGGCCACCGCCTGCTGCACGGCGTTGTCGAGCGTAACGGTGGCGTCGAGGTCGAGCCGGTCGAGCTGATAGACGCTCGACAGCCCGAGCGCGCCGACCAGCCGCGAGCGCGTGGAGGTGATCGCCTTGCGCGCGACGTACGACGTTTCGGCCGGCAGCGCGGGCGGCGGATGCTTGTCGATCTGCGCGGCGAGCGCCGCGTCGCGCCGCGCCGGCGTGATCGCGCCTTCGGTGGCGGGCAGGAGCAGGTAGCTGTCGGTCAGCTTCTGCAGGTCGGCGTAGCCGCGGTTCAGGAAGAACGACGGCGCGCGCTGCGCGATCAGCAGCGACAGCACCTCGCGATAGGTGGCGGCCTGCTCGGGCAGGTTCGCCGCCGTGGCCGGCGCGGACAGGATGCGGTTCACATCGGTGAAATCGCGGCCTTACCAGGCGGCGAGGCCGTCGCCGATGCCGGTCACTTCGCCCACGTGCGCCCGCGCGGCGAGCGGCACCGAGTTCAGATAGCGCACCACGATCTGGCGGCGGGCGGGCAGGGTTTGCGGGCCGTCGAGATAGGCGCGCACCGAGGCCGAGGCGATCTGCCGGAGTTTCTCGGGCGGCGTGGCGGTGCGGCCGTCGGGCGAGTGGCGGAATTTCTCGATCTGCGTGGCGAGCGTGCTGCCGCCCGGCGCGGCCTGATGAGGGTTGACGAGGCCCAGCGCCTGATCGGACAGCGCGCGGTCGAATCGCCGCCAGTCGATCGCGGGGTTGCGGTTGGGCGTGTCGGGATCGAGCAGGTAGCGATCCTCGATGAACAGCAGCGAGCGCACGATCAGCGGCGGGATCGCATCGAAATCGCGGTAGACGCGGTGCGGGAAGGTGGCGTCGAAGATCGGCGCGCCGGTGGCGTCGCGCAGCGTGAGGCCGGCCTGGTCTTTTTCTTCGTACGGCAGGAACAGGCCCTGGTCGGCCAGCGCGAGAAGCCGCTCGGAGCCGCGCGCCTGCGCCTCGACGGTGTAGCCGCGAGCCGCGAGCCGCTGCTCGATGGATGGCAGCAGCGCGTAGCCGAGGCGCGTGTCGTAGGGGCCGTTCAGCGGATAGCGGATGCTGTCGCTCGGGCCGTCGCCGACCGTGTAGCCGACGTCGCTCGCGACCGAGGAGAGATAGCGGGCCTGCCAGCGCGATGTCGAGAATTCGATCTGACAAAGCCGCACCGCCACGACCAGTGCGATCAGCACGGCCGCGACAAGCAACCATTGGCTCTCTTGAAATTTGAGTGGGTGAAAAGGGTGAAAAGGGCCGCCGGGGTACGAAAACCTACGTCGTAAAACGGTATCTTCCCACCCTTAGCCCCGCCCCAAGGCGGGGAAGTCCTCGCCGCCGGACGGGCTCGGGGGCCAGGCGGCGCAAGGCT
>WNEB01000163.1 GCA_009914575.1 Burkholderia gladioli | reverse complement strand
GCGTGAGTGGCCGGGTCCATCGCTATCGCGACGCCGACATGGCGATGCGCTGGGCGGCCACCGGTTTCCTGGAAGCGGAGAAGCGCTTCCGCAAGCTCGGTGGTGCCAACGACCTCTGGATCCTCGCCGTCGCCCTGCATCGATCACTCGAAAAACGCGTTGACCATGATCGGAAGTCTGCCTAATCTATGAAACCCCGCCGTCCCAACCTTCAACTACGAATGGGACGCCGTCGGCATCGCCACGAACACCGGCTTGCCGGGCAGCGCCTCGACTCGACCCATTCGACATAGGCGATCAGGGCGGCCTCGGGCGCCTGCAAATCCTTCCGGCAGGCGGCCCAGGCTTCGGGCTGGGTCTTCCACCAGGCTTCCTGCACCGGGTGCGCGGTCGCGCCGGGCAGCGTTTCGAGATTCGCCGAGAACGTGGCGATCAGCTGCTTGTCTTCGGTGAAGGCCGCCGAGGCGAAACTCAGTATCGAGTGCGGGCCGGGGATCGGGCCGTCCGCCTCGACGTCGGTGCTCACATAGATTTCGCCGCTCATCCGAACCTCCGGTCCGACACGAACGGATTGGTTTCGCGTTCCTCGCCGAACGTCGACACGGGGCCGTGGCCGGGCACGAACGTGACGTCGTCGCCGAGCGGCCAGAGCTTTTCGCGGATCGAGCGCACCAGATCCTCGTGGTTGCCGCGCGGGAAATCGGTGCGACCGATCGAGCCGGCGAACAGCACGTCGCCGACGATCGCGAGCCGGTGTTCGCGGCTGAAGAACACCACGTGGCCCGGTGTGTGGCCGGGGCAGTGATAGACCTCGAGCGTTTCGTCGCCGACCGTCAGCGTGCCGCCGTCGACCAGCCAGCGGTTCGGCTCGAACACCTGCGCGTCGCCGCTGAAGCCGAAGCGCTGCCCCTGCGCGGGCAGCTGCTCGATCCAGAAGCGCTCGTCTTCCTGCGGCCCTTCGATCGGCACCCCGTAATGCTCGGCGAGCGCCTTCGCGCCCGCGCAGTGATCGATGTGGCCGTGCGTGACGAGCACCTTCTCGACCTGGGCGTTCTGCCGCTCGACTTCGCCGCGGATCACGTCGAGATCGCCGCCCGGATCGACGACGGCGGCGCGGCCCGTCTTTTCGCAGACGATCAGCGAGCAGTTCTGCTGGAACGGCGTGACCGGTATCAACGTGACTTTCATGGGGTTGGTGCGTAGGCGGGAAAGGCTCGATTGTACTGGCTCGTCCGCTCGCGCGCGCCCGGCGCCGACCGTTCTGGCGAGGCCTGACGGCCGCGACAGGCCGACGCAGCGGCCGTGCCCGGGATTGCGGCATAGTGAGAATCAATGCCTCTCTTGAATTTCGAGTGGGTGGATTTTTCCGGGTCAAGGGCGGGCGAAGCCCGGCGCAGCGAACCCTTGATGCGGAGAAATCTACGAGCCCGCCCGGCGGCGAGGACTTCCCCGCCTTGGGGCGGGGCTAGGGGTGGGAAGATACCGTTTTGCGACGTAGGTTTTCGTACCCCGGCGGCCCTTTTCACCCACTCAAATTTCAAGAGAGCCGAATCAATCAAGGGACCAGGCCGATTTTCGAGCGGCTCATTTCGTTTCTGTATAATGCGGCCCATTGTGCGCGGTTCATCCGCGTGTTCAAGCAGGCGTTCAGGCACCGCAAAACGGGCCGACACGCCGTCAATGCACTAGCCGCCGGTTCTCTCGGCGGCGCATCTCGGTACCGATCAATCGGTGCTCACGTCTTGTCCGGTCGGGCGTTACGCGCGCCCGCCGCGGCCATGCTGTCGCATGCCGGATGAGGCCTATGCCGCCGTTCCTGCCCGTTGGCCTTACGCGACGCGCGCGAACTGCCTGTCATGTTCGATGGCGGCATTTGGGGTCTGGCCAGGCTGCCGGGGATAGGCTGAGCCAGACGTGAAAGCTAAACAGGACGGTCGCGGCGAGTACGACAGCCGCACCAGTGCAAGCCGCTTGCTAGCAACGAGCAGGGGCGTGCGCGCATATCCGTCCGGGCCGCATTGTCAGCAGGTGTGCGGCCCGCACTCATAGGCGACACGTCGATGAAATTTCGATTGCCGAGGCAACTCGGTTCAGTAGTCATGGTGGTAGCGCTCACAGGGTGCGCTATGCCGCCGAACGCCGATCAGGCGTCCAGCAACGACAACCCGAAGAATGCGCTGCGCACGGCTCCCGCCGTGGCAGCCGACGAAGACGGCGAACAGGCGAATTTCGATTCGGCACTGGCCACCATGCCGGCCACCGACACCGACGACGCCAAGCGCGCATCGCTGGCCGATGCCAAGCCGATCGACGCCGCCGATGTGTCCGACTTCCGTCAGACGGGCCGCGCCTCGTGGTACGGCCGCGCCTTCCACGGTCGGCGCACCGCCAACGGCGAGCGTTTCGACATGAACGAACTGACGGCCGCGCACCGCACGCTGCCGCTGTCGTCCTACGTGAAGGTCATCAACCAGTCGAACGGCAAATCGGTGGTCGTGAAGATCAACGATCGCGGGCCGTTCGCGCGGGGCCGCGTGCTCGACCTGTCGTACGCGGCAGCCAAGGTGATCGGGGTGGTTAAGGCCGGCACGGCGCGCGTGAAGATCGTGGGCTTGTCGCCGGAACAGGCGCGCATCGCGCGCGACGAAACGGCGGCGTCGAACACCAATACGCACTGAGCGCCGGGCGGGCCGGTTTCCCGCCGCCGCGTGCTCGTGCTTCGTTTCAGGCAGTGTGCAGAGACGGCGTGACATCGGTCACGCCGAACGATGTGATGCGCCGCGCGTTCGCGCTGCGTTCGTTTTCCCTAGTCTTCCTTCAGTTCCAGAGCCCGCGCGTAGAGCGTGCTGCGCGATGCGCCCGTCATGGCGACCGCCAGCTTCGCCGCACTTTTCACCGGCACTTCCGACAGCAGCAGCGTGAGCAGCGCATCGTGCGCGTGCGGGTCGTCGTCGCCCGTCTGCGCGGGCGCGCCCTGCACGACGAGCGCGAATTCGCCGCGCTGGCGATTCGCGTCGGCGCTCAGCCATGCTGGCCCTTCGGCCAGGGTGCCGACGAACACGTCCTCATGTAACTTGGTCAACTCGCGGCCGATCAGCAGCCGGCGCTCGCCGCCGAACGCCTGCGCCAGCGCCTCGACGGTGTCGACGATGCGGTGCGGCGCTTCGTAGAACACCAGCGCGTATGGGTGCGCCTTCAGCGGTTCGAGCGCGGCGGCGCGTTGCTTCGGCTTGGGCGGCAGAAAGCCCGCGAACGTGAACGGGCCGGCCCAGTCGCCGGCAATGCTGACGGCCGCGGCCGCCGCATTCGCCCCGGGCAGCGGCACCACCGGCAGCGCGGCGGCGCGTACTGCGTCCACCAGCTTCGCGCCCGGATCGGAAATGCCGGGCGTGCCGGCGTCCGACACATAGGCGATGCGCTCGCCCGCGCGCAGCAGCTCGACCACGCGGCCGACCGCCTCGCGCTCGTTGTGCTCGTGCACGGCCAGGAGCGGCTTCGAGATGCCGTAGCGCGCGAGCAGCTGGCCCGTGTTGCGCGTGTCCTCGGCCGCGATGCGATCCACCAGCCCGAGCACATGCAGCGCGCGCACGGTGATGTCGGCGCTATTGCCGATCGGCGTCGCGACCACGTAGAGCGCACCGACCGGGTAGTGCTGCGATTGGACGAGATCGAGGAGGGAAGTCATGGCGGAACGAATGCGCAAGCGCGCGACGGGCGGGACAAGCCACGCATTGTGCCACGCGGGCGCGGCGCCGCATCGGGCGGATTCGGGCGGGGGGCCGGCGGCAGGCCGGCTGGATGAAGACGCGTCCGACCGCCCCGGCTCGACGCGCGTCGGCGCGCGGTTCGAATGGCAGGCACGGCGTTTTCTCGAACGCCAGCAACTGGCGTTCGTCGCGGCGAACCTCGTGGTGCGCGGCGGCGAGCTCGATCTCGTGATGCGCGAGCGCGACGGCACGCTCGTGTTCGTCGAGGTGCGCGCGCGCCGCCATGGCCGTCACGGCGGCGCTCTCGCCAGCATCGGCCTGCACAAGCGGCGGCGCCTCGTTGCGGCGGCGCATGCGGTGTGGGCGCGCTTCGGCGCGAGCTGCGCGCCGTTTCGACGTGGTGGCGTTCGAGGCGGGGCAACTGGTCTGGCTGCGCGACGCGTTTCGCGCCGACGACGCCTAGCCGGCCGCGCGCCCCGCGTGTTCCGTGCCCGGTTCTTGTGTCCAGATGGGCGTTGTTGCATAAATCGAGAGAGATCCGTTGACGTTTACGCGCAACGGTCGCGGGGCCAGCCTCCTATCAAGTCAGATTCCAGAGTAACTGCCTAATTTTTGACAAGAAAATGCGCAAGGACATACACAAGAAAGGTGAGCCGAAGGCACGCTACCGTGTCAGGAATTGGGCGGCCTATAATGAAGGCCTGATCAACCGGGGGAACGTAACAATATGGATA
>WNEB01000162.1 GCA_009914575.1 Burkholderia gladioli | reverse complement strand
CAGGCGGCGCAAGGCTTTGCCTGGCCCGAGCCCTCAAGCGTGCTCGTAGATTTCTCCGCATCAAGGGTTCGCTGCGCCGGGCTTCGCCCGCCCTTGACCCGGAAAAATCCACCCACTCGAAATTCAAGAGAGGCAGCTTTGTCTGGCGATTCCGTAAACACCGGCAGCAATTCCCGTGCGCGCGAGCGCCATCAGCCCTGTCGACGGTCCGCCATGAACGCCCTGTTTTCCCGTTTTTCGATCCGCACGCGCCTGTATTCGACGCTCGCGCTGGCCGCCCTGATCCTTTGCGTGACCGGCGTGATCGGCCTGGCCGGCATGCAGAACTCGAACGATGCGCTGAAGGATGCCTACGCCTCGCAACTGGCCTCGCAAACCGCGCTGGCCTCGGCGAACCTGAACCTGACGATCGTGCGCACCACGCTCGACCGCGCGATCCTGCACCCGGATCGCCCCGATCTGGCCTCGGTGCTGAACAAGGCCGAGTCGTATCTGGCGATCTCGGATCGCGCCTCTGGCAGGACTACAGCGCGCTGCCGCGCCACGAGGGCGAGCAGCCGCTGGCCGATGCGGTGGCCGCGGCGCGCTCGGCGTTCATCGCGCAGGCGATCCGGCCGATGATCGACGCGATGCCGCGGCGGCCACCCCGATCAGGCCGACGAACTGATGATGAAGACCTCGCCGCCGCTGTCGGCGGCGCTGAGCAAGGCCACCGTCGAACTCGACAAATACGGCATGGCGCGCGGCAGGGGCATCTACGACGGCGCGCAGCGCAGCTTCTCGCTGCTGCGGCTGGTGTCGGTCGTGACGATCATGTTCGGCCTGGCGGCCTGCCTCGGTTGCGCGATCGGCCTGCATTACGCGATCTCGCGCCCGATCTCCGAGCTGCTCGACCATTTACGCCGCCTGTCCGACGGCGATCTGACGCGCGAACTGACCTGGACCTCGCGCGACGAGATGGCCGAACTGGTGACGGGCGTCACGTCACGCGCATGCAGCGCAATCTGGCCGACACGGTGCGGCGCGTCACGCACGGCTCCGAATCGATCGCCACCGGCCACGCGGCAGATTTCCGCCGGCAACACCGATCTGTCGCAGCGCACCGAGGAGCAGGCCGCCGCGCTGCAGGAGACGGCCGCCAGCATGACGCAACTGACCACCACGGTGCGCCAGAACGCCGATCACGCCCGCGACGCGCGCGAATCGACCGACGACGCGAGCCGCATCGCCTCGCAGGGCGCGACGGTGGTGGGCGAGGTGATCGGCACCATGAACGACATCGATCGCAGCTCGCAGCGCGTGGCCGACATCATCGGCACGCGCGGGCGAGCAGGGGCGCGGCTTCGCGGTGGTGGCGGGCGAGGTGCGCACGCTGGCGCAGCGCTCGGCCACGGCGGCCAAGGAGATTCGCGCGCTGATCGGCGAATCGGTAGAGCGCGCGGCGGTCGGCTCGCGGCTGGTCGGCTCGGCCGGCAACACGATGAGCGAGATTCGCGAGGCGATCACGCGCGGCAACGACAGCATGGCGGCGATCGCCACGGCGTCCGACGAGCAGCGCGACGGCATCGAGCAGGTCAGCCGCGCGGTGTCGCAGATGGACGAGGTGTCGCAGCAGAACGCCGCGCTGGTGGAGCAGGCCGCGGCGACCGCGGCGGCGCTGGAAGAGCAGGCCGACGGGCTGCGCGACGCGGTGCGCGCGTTCCGCGTGGCCTGATTCGGGCGGCCGGCGCGCCTGGCCTTACTCGGCCGGCGCGATCCGGGCCGCGGCGCGTTCCGAGGCCACCACGATCAGCTTCATCGTCGCGCGCGTGGCGCCGACGAACAGCTTGCGCGCCGCGCGCGCGTCGAAGCGCTCGAAATCCACCTCGGTCAGGATCACGCACGGCGCGGCCTGGCCCTTGAAGCGGTAGATCGAATCGAGCAGCACGTCGCCTTCCTGATATTCGGGCGTGCCGAACAGGTCGTACTTGCCGGTGAAGCGGCGCACGCGATGAGGCCCGAGCTGGTCGAGCGGCGTGAACACCGAATGCTCGCGGCCGCGATACGACAGCACGGCGATGTCCTGCTTGCGGAAGCCCAGCGACAGCGCCTGCGTGATGGCGCGCTTGGTGGCGTCGATGCAGGCTTCGCCGGTGGCGTCGCCGTCGTCGTAGGCGTTGAACGCGATGCCCGAATCGTCGAACGGGCTGCCCGATTTCAGTTCGACCGCGAGCGGCTCGAGTTCGCCCACCACGTGGCGCAGGTAGTGCAGCACGTCGCGCGGGCTGCGGTAGTTGGTCAGCTCGCGCAGCGTGACCCAGCCGTCGAACGGCACCTCCTCGCGTGCGTAGAGCGCCTGCAGCGGATCCTCCAGCCACCACCACGCGCCGCCCGGGCTCAGCACGCGGTCGAGCGCGGCGGCCCACGCGGGCTGGAAATCCTGGCCTTCGTCGACGATCAGCACGTCGACATGCCGATGCTCGGGCACGGGCGTGTCGGCGAAGCGCGCTTCCAGGCGCATGAACGCGTCGGGTTCGCCGAAATCGGGCGTGTGGCCCGCGTCGCGCAGCACCGAATCGCAGAACTGGTGGTAGTTCGCGATGATCGCGCCGTCGGGTGCGACGCGCTTGATCGAATCGGCCAGCGGGCGGTTGAAGCAGACGTACAGCACGCGCTTGCCGGCCGCCACGGCGTCGCGCATCACGCGCACCGCGAGCTGGGTCTTGCCCGAGCCGGCCGTGGCGATCACGCGCAGGCGGAACGGGTCGATTTCCAGGCGGCGCGCCCAGGTGGCGAGGCCGGCCGACAGCCGCGTGACGAGCGTGTCGGCCTGACCCACCAGCGCGCTGGTGTCGGGCGCGAGCGATAGCTCGTCGGACAGGAAATGGTGGATCTTCGGCGCGCTCGCGAACGGCGGCTCGTCCTCGGGCAGCAGGCTCGCGATCACGGCGGCGAGCTGGTCGCGGCGCGAGGCGTCGACGATTCGCTCGGGCGGCAGCCCGGCGATCGCCGGGTTCGCCACGGTGTGATCGGGGCAGTAGAGCAGCGCATCCACGCCGTACTCGCCGGCGCCGAACGCGGCGGTCAGGCGGCGGTGCAGCGTTTCCTGCATGCGCGCGAGCTGGATCGCCACGTTGCGTTCGGTCTTCATGTAGACCTTGGCCAGCCCCTTCGGCGTTTCGCGCAGGAAGCCCGCCTTCTGTTCGACCAGCAGCACGCGGCCGGACGGCCCCACCACCACGAAATCGGCCTCGCCGAACACCGAGAAATGGTGATCGGGGCGCGTCCAGTGGACGCCGTGATAGACGGTGTAGGCCGCGGGCAGCGCGCGTTCGAGCATCGCGAGCGTGTTGCGTTCGCGTTGCGCGGCGCCGGGGGCCGCCAGGCTTTGCCAGTCGTCGGGGATGATGCGGGCCATGAAGGAGCTCGGAAGGGAGGGCGCCGGCTATTGTACGCAGGCGCATGGCCGGCGTGGCGGCATGGCGTGGGGGAATGAGGCGCGGTGCGGCGAGAGGCGAGAGGCGAGGCGCCCGGCGAAGGGCGGTGCGCGCCGCGCCGGTGACGGGCCCGGCGCGTGCGTTCAGTTGCGCGCGAGCCGCTTCGCCAGATCGGCGCAGAGCAGGGCGAGCCGGCCGGGCTTCTCGTAGCAGGCGACATCGAACGTGCGCATCACGTCGCTGATCTCGGCCTCGCTGGCCTGGCCCGACAGCAGCGTGCCGGTCAGCACGAAGATCGGCGCGGCGGGATTGTCCGAGGTGCGCACGGCGCGGATCGCGGAAATGGCCGGGCGGCCTTCCACCAGCCATTCGGTCAGCAAGGCGTCGAACGCCTGGCTTTGCAGCGCGTCGAGAAACGCCGGCAGCCGCTCGAAATGCGCGGTGGCGAAGCCTTGCTCGTCCAGGTGGCGGCACACGGCGTCGGCGCTCGCGCGGTCGGGATCGACCACGGACACCAGTATCCGGTCGCTTTCGGCGCGGCGCGGGTAGATCTCGATCTTGTGGACGTCGTAGGCGCTTTGATAGAGCACGCCGGTGTGGCGCAGCACGCGCCAGCGGCCCTGATGCTCGTAGGCGACGAATTCGGGGCGCGCGCCCGGCTCGAGCAGCGCGCCGATCCAGACGGCGCAGGGGATTTCGGTCACGCCGGCGAACAGCACGGCGTCGTGCGCGCTCGCGCCGACCATGCCGGGATCGACGAGCGATTGCGCGCCGAACAGCTGGGCGGTCGGCTCGCCGTAGGCTTCGGCGACCTTGCGGATTTGAGAGAGGGTCCAGGGGCTGCTGCCGCGCAGCTTGCGATGCCCCTGCGAGAAACTGAGATCGAGAATGCGGCACAGTTCGGTGGTCTGCTGCCGTTTCCCTATGCCATTGCGGCTCATCAGCTCGCGTACGCGTTCGGCGACGGCGAGGGAGTGATCTTGCCCCCGTTTCACGGACACCCCTATAAGCGATTAACTATCGCAATAGGAGGTGGACGATGACCAAGAGCAAGGCAGGCAGAAAGGGGCAGGAGTTCAGCCTGGAGTTCAGGCAGCAGG
>WNEB01000161.1 GCA_009914575.1 Burkholderia gladioli | reverse complement strand
CATTATAGGCCGCCCAATTCCTGACACGGTAGCGTGCCTTCGGCTCACCTTTCTTGTGTATGTCCTTGCGCATTTTCTTGTCAAAAATTAGGCAGTTACTCTGGAATCTGACTTGATAGGAGGCTGGCCCCGTGACCGTTGCGCGTAAACGTCAACGGATCTCGCTCGATTTATGCAACAACGCCGCGTCGACGCCGACGGCCGCCCGAATCTCGCGCCGTACAGCTTCTTCAACGGCTTCAACTACCGGCCGCCGATCGTCGGTTTCGCGAGCCTCGGCTGGAAGGACAGCGTCGCCAATATCGACGCGACCGGCGAGTTCGTCTGGAACCTGACCACGCGCGCGCTCGTCGAGCAGATGAACATCAGTTGCGCGCCGCTGCCGCGCGGCGAGAGCGAGGCTGCCGTGGCGCGGCTCGCGCTGGCGCCGTCGCAGCGCGTGCGCGCGCCGCGCGTGGCGGCCAGCCCGGTGCATTTCGAATGCCGCAAGACGCAGATCGTGCGCCTCGCCGATGCGGTCGGCGGCGAGCTGGGCACGTGGCTGGTGCTGGGCGAGGTGGTGGCCGTGCATATCCGCCGCGAACTGCTGCGCGACGGCGTGTATCGCAACGCCGAGGCACGGCCGGTGCTGCGCGCCGGCGGGCCGGGCGATTACGCGGTGATCGAGCCGGCCTCGATGTTCTAGCTGCTGCGTCCGCAGTCCCCCGAGGAAGCCGAGCAGATGGGCCAGGCGTTCGGGCACAGCGGCAACTGAGCGGGCGCGTTCAGCGCAGCGGCATCTTCTGCACGAGTTCGATGATCCTGCGCGTCGGAACGCTGACCGCCAGCGAGGCGAAGCGCGTGCGGCCGAACCAGCGCGCGCCGGTGATCTCGTTGCTGGCGATCGCCTTGCGGTCGCGAGGCACGTCGGCGATGAAGACGTGATGGCGCTTGTTCAGGCCGCCGAACTGGAACGCGTAATGCAGGTCGAGACCGTCGAGATGGGTCTCCTCGTACAGCTCGCGGCGGGCGGCGTCGAGCGGGCTCTCGCCGCTGTGGATCGTGCCGCCGGGCAGGGCCCAGCGCGAGCGCGGGCGGGTGACCAGCAGGATCTTGTTGGCGCGGCGGCACAGGACGGTGGCGCGTTCTTTCATCGTGATTCGTCGGTCTGGCAACGGCGGCCGGCAGATGGCATCGACCGGGCTGCTGCAGCGCGCCGCCGCGTTCTGCGTGGCGGCGCGGGTATCGGTCATCGGCCGGGGCGGCCCGCCGCGCTTGACGCGGTGGCGCCCGCGGGCGGCTTACTGAAACAGGTCGAGCACCGGCCAGCCGCGGGCGACCGCCACGGCGCGCAGTTGCGCGTCGGGATTGGTCGCGACGGGATCGGTGACCTGCTCGAGCAGCGGCAGGTCGTTGATCGAATCGCTGTAGAAATAACTTCGCGGGAACGCGTCTAGGCTGTGGCCGAGCGAGTCGAGCCATTGCTCGGTGCGCGTGATCTTGCCTTCGCGAAACGACGGCACGCCGATCGGCGCGCCCGTGTAGCGACCGGCCGGATCGCCGCCCTCGGTGGCCAGCTCGATCGCGAGCAGATGCTCGAAGTCGAGCGCGCGGCCGATCGGCTCGGTCACGAACGCGTTCGAGGCCGTCACGATGCAGCACAGGTCGCCCGCGTCGCGATGCTGCGCGATCAAGCGGCGCGCGACCGGCAGGATCGCCGGCTCGATCACCTCGGCCATGTAGCGTGCATGCCAGCCGTCGAGCTGTTCGCGCGAATGGCGGGCCAGCGGCGCGAGCGCGACGCGCAGATAGCCGTCCATATCGAGCGAGCCGACCGCGTAGTCGCGATAGAGGCGGTCGATCGAGGCCACGTGATCGGCCGCGCCGTCGATGCCGATTCGCGCGAGAAAATGCGCCCAGGATTGATCGCTGTCGAGCGGCAGCAGGGTGTGATCGAGATCGAACAGCGCGAGGTGACGGCTCATCGGACTTTCTGACGACGGGGGCGGACGGCGCGGCAGACGAGGCTGCGGCGGGCCGTGACCGGATGAGCCGAAAATCCTAACGACAAACGCCCGAATCGGCAAATCAGCAAATATCTGCAACCGGCTGTCATCCGCCTGTCATCGGGGTTTGGCGCAGCGGCGCCCGGCGCCGTGGGGTCCGCCGGTATTGGCCGTGCGGGGTTTTGTGGCGTTCGGGCGGGCCTCGCGCGTGCGCTTGGGCGCGGCCGCAGGTTTTTCGGCAACCGTTGTTTCAGCGCAGCAGATGCCCCGCGCGCGGTGGTGTGTCGCCGCCGTTGCAGCAGCGCAAACGCGGATCGGGCACGGCACCGTCCGATCCGCGTGCCCGGTCCGCATGGCAGCGGGCTGTACTCGGTCCGTTCAGCCCCGCGATGCGGCGCGGCCCGCCACGGCCGTCGCGCGCTGCGTGACGCGCGCCAGATACGCCACGCACAGCAGCGCGGCCGCCAGCAGCGCGAGCCCGTAGCCGGCCACCGCGTGCCAGCCGCCGTCCTGCCAGAACTGGCCGCCCCACGAGCCGAGCACGCTCGACCCGACGTAGTACGACAGCAGATAGAGCGCCGACGCGTAGCTCTTGCCGCCCTGCGCGAGCAGGCCCGCCCAGCTGCTGGCCACCGAGTGCGTGATGAAGAAGCCGATCGTCAGCAGCGCGATGCCCACGATCACCACCGCCAGCGCGCCGTCGAGCGTCAGCGCCACGCCCACGGCGCTGGTCAGCACGCCGCAGACGATCACCGGCGCGCGACCGAAGCGGTCGGCCAGCGCGCCGACCGTCGACGAGGCCACGATGCCGAACACGTAGGCGCTGAAGATCAGGCCGGTGCGCGTGGCGTCGAGCGAGAACGGCGGCGCCATCAGGCGAAAGCCCGCGTAGTTGTAGACGGTGACGAACTCGCCCATCGCCAGGAAGCCGATCGCGAACACGGCCGGCAGCGCGGCGTGCGCGAGCTGGCGCTTCCATTGCGCGACGTGCTCGCCGAGCCGCACGCCGGCGCGCGGCGCGAAGTGGCGCGAGGCCGGCAGCAGCAGCGCGAAGCCTGCCGCCACGGCCAGATCGATCGCGCCGATCCACTGCATCGCGGCGCGCCACGACATCCAGTCGCTCAGCACGCTCATGCCGACCCGACCGATCATCCCGCCGAACGCGGTGCCGCCCACGTAGAGGCCCATCGACAGCCCGAGCCCGCGCGGCTGGATCTCCTCGGCCAGATAGGCCATCGCGGTGGCGGGCACGCCGCCCAGCACGAAGCCTTCGAGAGCGCGCGCGGCCAGCACGCCGGACCAGCTCGGCATCCAGGCCGCTACCAGGTTCAGCGCGGCGGCCAGCGCCATCGACACGAACATCAGCCGCCGCCGGCTCAGGCGCTCGGACAGCGCGCTGGCGGCCAGGATCGAGAACGCCAAGAAGCCGGTGGACAGCGACAGCGCGAGCGAGCTCTGCGCCGCGCCGATCGCGAAGCTTTGCGAGCACAGCGGCAGCGGCAGCAGCGGCTGCACGCAGTAGAGCAGCGAGAACGTCGAGAAGCCTGCCAGGAACAGCGCGAAGCTGATGCGGCGGTAATCGGCGCTGCCGGGGGCGACGCGCGTGTCGGCGTCCGGGGACGGGAGAGGAGCGGTATTCATGAGGCGGAATCGGGGGCATGACGACAGCCTCGATTGTCCGCGCCGCCAGTTATACTGTCCAATATATGAAACGGATCAAAGAAAGACGTTTCGCATATATCTGACCGAACGCGCCCGCCCATGGAACTCCGTCATCTCCGCTATTTCCTCGCGATCGCCGAGGAACTGGACGTCACGCGCGCGGCCGAGCGGCTAGGCATCGGCCAGCCGCCGTTGAGCCAGCAGATCCGCAATCTCGAGCGCGAACTCGGCGTCGACCTGTTCCGGCTCACCGCGCACGGCGTGCTGCTGACCAGCGCGGGCGAGGCGTTTCGCGTCGAGGCGGTGCGCGTGCTGGAGGACGCCGCGCGCGCCCGGCGCGCCGCGCAGCAGGCCGGCAACGGCGAGACCGGCAGCCTGCGGCTCGGCTTCACGGCCTCGGCCGTGTTCAACCCGGTGGTGCCGGCGCTGATCCAGCGCTTCAAGGCCGCCTATCCGGGCGTGGACGTGACGCTCGACGAGGCGAATTCGCCGAGCCTCGTGCGCCGGCGGCGTTGTTGCATAAATCGAGTGTGAGGATGCAATAGCATCGACGGGCATAATTTCAGGCGATACGAACGGATTGCGGACGAGCGAGGTCCGCCATACGGTTGATGACGCCGACGCGAACGGAGACCTCGGTCGCCTGCGAGTCGATGTGACGCGCCCAGAGACAGTTGCCGGTGAGGGTCTTGAACCGATACATCGCATTCTCGGCAAGCGATCGCCGGTGGTAGCCACTGTCTTGCTTACATTCTCGACGACCGTCACGGGCAATTGCATCAACCGCGCCATTACGCCACGCCGCACCGGGCATATCCGCTGGCCAATGAACGGCACCCTCGCGTGGCGGAATCGAAGGAATAGCACTGCGTGCAGCAAT
>WNEB01000160.1 GCA_009914575.1 Burkholderia gladioli | reverse complement strand
TCGGGCTGGCGTTCAAGCTGATCGAATCGGCCGAAGAGTCGTGGCGCAAGATCCGCGCGCCCGAGAAGCTGACCGAGCTGCTGGCGGGCATGCCGTTCAAAGATGGGGTACCGGTGACCGACAGCACACCGGCTCAGCAATCGCTCGCCGCCTGATCATGCCGACGCCCTGTACACCAGATTTGACTTTAGCTCTGTCGATTGGCTCGACAGCCTGACGTTCCATGTCGGCAGCGCGCATCTGAGCCTGCTGTCGCTGCTGTCCGGCTGCCTGTGGATCTGCGTGACGCTGGTGGTGGCGATGTGGCTCGGTTCGCTGCTGGAGGACCGCCTGGCGCGGGCCGTCACGCTCGACGCGAATCTCAAGGTGGTGCTGTCGCGGGGCGACCGCGCGTTGCTGGTGGCGGCGGTCGTGCTGATCGGCCTGTCGCTGGTCGGCATCGACGTGACCGTGCTCGGCGTGTTCGGCGGCGCACTCGGCGTGGGGCTCGGCTTCGGCCTGCAGAAGATCGCCAGCAATTACGTGTCGGGCTTCATCATCCTGCTCGACCGCTCGCTGCGGCTCGGCGATGCGATCGACGTGGGCGGCCTGCAGGGCATCGTCACGCAGATCCGCACGCGCTATACGGTGGTGCGCGGCCTGGACGGCTACGAGAAGCTGATTCCGAACGAGAAACTGATCACCGACGTGGTCCAGAACCAGTCGTCGTTCCAGACGCGCGGTTACGCCAAGGTCGCGATCCGCATCGCCTACACGAGCGACGTCGAGGCGGCACTGGCCGTGCTGGCGCAGGCCGCCGCCGGCGTCGAGCGCGTGCTGGAGGATCCGGCTCCGGCGCCGTATCTGGTCGGTTTCGGCGTGGACGGCATCGAGCTCGAACTGGGCTTCTGGATCGCCGATGCCGCGCGCGGCACGTCGGGCGTGCGTTCGGCCGTCAACCGCAGGCTGTGGCGGCTGTTTGCCGAGCACGGGATTGCCGTGCCGCTGCCGCAGCGCGAAGTGCGGGTGATCGGCGAGCGTTCGTTGCATGTCGAAGAATGAATTCGACCCTTTTCAAGCGTTTCGGGCGTGTTGCTGGACTATTCGGATTCGATAGTCCGCAGCTGGACTGCAATCCCCTTGCGCCGTAGCAACAATCATTCATTTTTGACAGTTGCCGGGAACGGATACAGTAAAATTTCCTCCATACCCGGTATGCTTTCATTTTTATGACGTTGGCGCGCGTATACCGGCGCCATCTCTGAATTACAGGTAAATGCCTTGCTGAATTCCGTGCTCGACTTCCTGGCCCACGGGCTGCTGCACCTCTCGTGGTGGCAGATCGTGCTGTTCACGCTCGCCGCCACCCACGTCACGATCGTGGCCGTCACCATCTATCTGCACCGGTGCCAGGCGCACCGTGCGCTCGATCTGCACCCGATCGTCAGCCACTTCTTCCGTTTGTGGCTTTGGATGTCCACTGGCATGCTCACGGGCCAGTGGGCGGCGATCCACCGCAAGCACCACGCCAAGTGCGAAACCGAAGAGGATCCGCACAGCCCGCAAACGCGCGGCATATGGAAGGTGCTGCTCGAAGGCGCCGAGCTGTATCGCGCCGAAGCGAAGAACGAGGAAACGCTGCGCAAGTTCAGCCACGGCACGCCGAACGACTGGATCGAACGCAACGTCTATTCGAAGTACACGATCCTTGGCGTGAGCTTGATGATGGTGATCGACGTGGCGCTCTTCGGCATCGTCGGCCTGTCGGTGTGGGCCGTGCAGATGATCTGGATCCCGTTCTGGGCCGCCGGCGTCGTCAACGGCCTCGCGCACTTCTGGGGCTACCGCAATTTCAACTCGGCCGATGCCAGCACGAACCTGATTCCCTGGGGCATCGTGATCGGCGGCGAGGAAATGCACAACAACCACCACACGTTCGCCACCTCGGCGAAGTTCTCGAACAAGTGGTACGAGTTCGACATCGGCTGGATGTACATCCGCATCCTGTCGGCGTTCAAGCTGGCCAAGGTCAAGAAGGTCGCGCCCACGCCGCGCCTCGTCGCACGCAAGGCCGTGCTCGACCAGGAAACGCTGCAGGCCGTGCTGTCGAACCGCTACGAAGTCATGGCGCGTTACGGCAAGGCGTTCAAGCGCGCCTACCGCCAGGAACTCGTCCATCTGACGGGCCTCGGTTCGAGCGAGAAATATCAGTCGCTGCGCGGCGCGCGCAAATGGTTCCACAAGGGCGAAGACGGCCTGAACGAACCGCAGAAGCGCCAGCTGCCGGAAATCTTCGCGAACAGCCAGAAGATGCAGACGTATTTCCAGCTGCGCCAGGATCTGGCCTCGATGTGGGATCGTTCGAACGCGTCGCGCGAACAGCTGCTGGCGCAGTTGCAGGACTGGTGCCATCGCGCCGAACAAAGCGGCATCAAGGCGTTGCAGGAATTCGCGACGCGTCTGCGCCGCTACGCATGATCTGAAATCGATTAGAATTTCGGAACGTCACAAACCCCGCGTTGGCGGGGTTTTTCTGGCTATCTTGAAATTTGAGTGGGTGAAAAGGGCCGCCGGGGTACGAAAACCTACGTCGCAAAACGGTATCTTCCCGCCCCTAGCCCCGCCCCGCCCCAAGGCGGGGAAGTCCTCGCCGCCGGACGGGCTCGGGGGCCAGGCGGCGCAAGGCTTTGCCTGGCCCGAGCCCTCAAGCGTGCTCGTAGATTGCTCCGCATCAAGGGTTCGCTGCGCCGGGCTTCGCCCGCCCTTGACCCGGAAAAATCCACCCACTCGAAATTCAAGAGAGGCTTTTTTCTTTTGTGCCGCCGATTTGCCGGCGGTCGATCGACAGCGATTCTGCCGTGCAGAGGAAGTAGAGGAGATACGAGATGCAAGCCGCGATCAAACCCGTCGAGTACGACCGGCCCGGCGCCGTGTGCGGAACCGCGCAAGCCTGGGCGAAGGTGCCCGACAGCCCGTCCGCGGCGGAGCGCGATGCGCTGAAGGCGCGCATCAAGGCGCTGCTCGAGCGCGAAAAGGCCGTGCTCGTCGCGCACTATTACGTGGACGCCGAGTTGCAGGAGCTGGCCGACGAAACCGGCGGTTGCGTGGCCGATTCGCTCGAAATGGCGCGTTTCGGGCGCGATCACGAGGCGCAAACCTTGATCGTTGCCGGCGTGCGCTTCATGGGCGAGACGGCGAAGATCCTGAGCCCCGGCAAGCGGATCCTGATGCCCGATCTCGACTGCCCGGTCGACGAATTCTCGGCGTTCTGCGACGCGCATCCGGATCGCACGGTGGTGGTGTACGCGAACACCAGCGCGGCCGTGAAGGCGCGCGACGACTGGATGGTCACGTCCTCGATCGGCCTGGAGATCGTGGCCGATCTGCACGCGCGCGGCGAAAAGCTGATCTGGGCGCCGGACCGGCACCTCGGCAGCTATATCCAGAAGAAAACCGGCGCGGACATGCTGATGTGGCAAGGCCCCTGCCTTGTGCACGACGAATTCAAGGGCATCGAGCTCGATCTGCTGCGTGCGGAACACCCCAACGCGAAGGTGCTCGTGCACCCGGAATCGCCCGATAACGTGGTGGCGCTGGCCGACGTGGTCGGCTCGACCACGCAGTTGATCGACGCGGCCGTGAAGCTCGACGCGCAGACCTTCATCGTGGCCACCGATCTCGGCATCCTGCACAAGATGCAAGATGCAGATCGCCGCGCCGGGCAAGACCTTCATCGCCGCACCCACGGCCGGCAACAGCGCCACCTGCAAGAGTTGCGCGCATTGCCCGTGGATGGCGATGAACGGCCTCGCAAATCTGGCCGACGTGCTGGAGCGGTGCGCGTCAAGGTAGTTGTCGCCTCTGTCATGCAACTTCAGCCTGCTTACGAACCCTGATTCCGGCCTCGTGGACGATTGCGTCGCGCTCCGGGTTGAGCGCGACGGTGCCGAGCGGCGTCCAATTGCGTGTCTGGCCCGACCAGCGGGCCGGATGGCGTTCGCGGGCCGCCAGATACACTTCATGCCGTGCGGCCAGAATCGCGACATCCTCGCCAGCATGTCGCTGCGCCGGCGTGACGTAACGGATGCCGCTGTGCCGATGTTCGTTGTTGTACCCGTGCACGAAGCGCATCGACCATTGCCGCGCGGCGTCCAGATCGGCAAAGCCGTGTGCCGGGAACTCGGGCCGGTACTTGGCTGTGCGGAACAGCGATTCAACGAACGCGTTGTCGTCACTCACGCGCGGTCGCGAGTACGAGGGCTTCACGCCGAGCCAGTGGAGCATCGCCAGCACCGTCGTGGCCTTCAGCGTAGAACCGTTGTCACCGTGCAGGACGGGGCGCTGCTCGTCAGCAGCAATCCCTTCGGCCAGCGCCGCCCGCTGAACGACCCGAACGGCATGATCGGCGTCGTCGGTCGCGTGCACTGCCCAGGCGATGATCTTGCGGCTGTAGATGTCCATGATCAGGTACAGGTAGAACCACATACCGGCTACGGTGGCGGGCAAATACGTCATATCCCAACACCAGACCTGGCGGACAGCGCTCGCGATGTG
>WNEB01000016.1 GCA_009914575.1 Burkholderia gladioli | reverse complement strand
CCCTCACCGGCAACTGTCTCTGGGCGCGTCACATCGACTCGCAGGCGACCGAGGTCTCCGTTCGCGTCGGCGTCATCAACCGTATGGCGGACCTCGCTCGTCCGCAATCCGTTCGTATCGCCTGAAATTATGCCCGTCGATGCTATTGCATCCTTACACTCGATTTATGCAACAACGCCATGGTGAACACCTCGCCACACGGGAGCAGGCCAAGGCTCATGTGTTTGACTACATTGAGGTTGACTACAATCGGATCCGGCCGCACTCGACCCTGGGCTACCTCAGCCCAGAGCAGTACGAGCTGGCCAATGTCGCTTAGATAGGTGTCCGTAAATCAGGGGCAAGATCACGTGCGTCGCCGCCGCGCCGAGCGGGCGTGCAGGCAAGTCTTCACAACGAGGGAATGCACGACCGGGATAGTCGCGCGGGTCGGATCAGAAAAACGCGTTGGCGACGGGCAATACGCCGCATCCGCTCACTGCGAAGCCGGCAACTCCGCCCCCCCCATCCGCCGCGCGATCACGCGCGTGCGCTGCGCAAGCCAGGGCGAATTGCGATGGGCGTCGAAGAACTTCGGATTGGGCAGCATCACGGCAAGCCGGGCGGCCTGCCAGGCCGTGAGCCGGCTCGCCGGCTCCTTGTAGTAGTAGCGCGCCGCCGCCTCCGCGCCGTACACGCCGCGCCCGAATTCCACCGAATTCAGGTAGATCTCGAAGATCCGCTCCTTGTCGAGCAGGGTTTCGAGCATCCAGGTGATGATCAACTCCTGCCCCTTGCGCAGATAGCTCTTCTGGCTCGACAGGAACAGGTTGCGCGCGAGCTGCTGCGAGATGGTGGAGCCGCCTGCCACGATCCGCCCGCGTGCGCGGTTCTTCTCCCAGGCCTGCAGGATCGCGTCGACTTCGTAGCCGTTGTTGTTGGCGAAATCGGCGTCTTCGGAGGCGATCACGGCGCGCTTCAGGTTGCGCGAAATCTGGTCGTACGGCACCCACTGATGCTGGATCGTCACGGGCGGCGTTTCGGCTTTCAACCGCCACGCATCGGCGCGCATGAAGGCGGTCGAGCCTGGGTCGACGACGTTCCACAGCGCGATCTGCGCGAAGTAATAAAGCTGGGTGACGAGCCACGCGAGCGCCAGCACGACCGCCACGTAGGCGGCCCAGCGCGCGAGGCCGCGCCGGCGCGCCGGGCGTGGCGTGCCGGGCGGGCGCGAGCGACCGACGCCGAGCGGGATCGCCATGCGAGGCAGGCGCGGTGCCGGTCAGGCGGCCGCGGCCAGCGCGTCGCGCACCGCGGCCAGCACTGGCGCGCCGTCGGGCCGCACGCCGCGCCAGAGGTAGAACGACTCGGCGGCCTGCTCGACCAGCATGCCGAGGCCGTCGGTCGGACGCGCGCCGAGCGAGGCCGCGTGCCGCATGAAGACGGTCGGCTGGGCGCTGTACATCATGTCGTAGGCGAGCGTGCCCGCGCCGAACGCGGCGGCGTCGCATTCGGGCAGCGCGGCGTCGAGGCTGCCGGCCGTGGCGTTGACGATCACGTCGTAGGGGCGACGCTCGACGATTGCCGCGCTGCCGCCCGCCAGCGCGCAGCCGGCGTCGTGGGCAGCCTGCATGAACTGGCTGACGAGCGCCTCGGCCTTGCTCGCGGTGCGGTTGACGATGTCGATCGACAGCGGTGCGCGATCGAGCATCGGCAACACCACGCCGCGCGCCGCGCCGCCCGCGCCGCCCGCGCCGCCCGCGCCGAGCAGCAGGATGCGCGCGCCGGCCAGCGACACGCCGAGGTTCTGCTCGATGTCGCGCACGAGGCCGACGCCGTCGGTGTTGTCGCCGTAAATGCCACCATCGGCATCGAAACGCAGCGTATTGACCGCACCGGCCGCGACCGCGCGCGGCGACAGCGTATCGGCCAACGCGTGCGCCTCGAGCTTGAACGGCACCGTGACGTTGGCGCCGCGCCCGCCGGCCGCGATGAATTCGCGCACCGACGCCTCGAAGCCGTCGAGCGGCGCGAGGCGGTGCGCGTAAGCCACGGCCTCGCCCGTCTGCGCGGCGAACGCCGCATGGATCGCCGGCGACTTGCTGTGCGCCACCGGGTTGCCGATCACGACATAAGGGTCGCGCTCGCTCATTTCGTCTCCTCGTCGCCGGCCGCCTGGCCGGTCGGTTCCGTCTGCGCCGCGTCCGGCGCGGCTTCGCCGTCGGCTGCGGCACCGGCCTCGGCCAGCGCCTCGGCTTCGCTTTCGGCCGAATCGTCGGCGGCCTCGACGAGCGTGTCGTCGCCAGCCGCTTCCTCGGCGCCGTCATCCTCGTCGACCGCTTCGCCGTTCGCGACGACCGGCGCATCGAGCACGTTGAGCAGGCGCACCGACGCCTCGATCGTCAGTTCGTCGATCGACATCACGTCGAGCAGCACGCGCGTGCCGCGCGCATGCACGCCGAGCCCCGGCACATGCAGCAGCAGCGGGATTTCCTCGAGCCGCACCAGATCGCCCTTCACCACCGCCGCCACGACCTGCCGGCGGTTTTCCTGGCGCAGCCAGCGCAGGCACCAGAAATACTCCATGCGGCGCTGATGATCGGCATAGGCCGTATAGGTGTCGTCGAAGCCCTGCACGACCGCGTACAGATCGGCGTCCTTCGGCTTGAACGGCGCGGCCAGCTTGGCCGTCACGCCGTGCTGGACGCACGCCAGCAGTTGCCACTGGTTGACCAGGTCGACGTAGCGGCGCGGCGGACGTTTGCATGCGCGTGCGCTTCGGGCCGGTCGGCACGCCGAGCGCGCGCTGCGAACGGTAGATGCCCGGCACCGTGTGGTCGTGAAGGAACGCGCCCCACGTGGAATTCGACAGGATCGCCAGCTCGGACACGATCAGGTCGAGCGGCGAGCCGCGACGCCGCGGCGTGATCGAGATGTGCTCGCCTTCCACATAGAACTTGTAGTCGGTGTTGCGCTGCACCTCGCGCTTCAGGCCGTAGCCGGCGCGCGCCGCCTGGCAATTCTCGAACAGCGCCTGCGCGAGCGGCCACAGCACCGCGATGTCGTCCTTGTGCGGATACTCGCCGCTGCCGGCCGCGAGCGTTTCCTCGTTGACCAGCTCGTCGAGCGTGTTGTGGCGCAGGTTGCTTTTCACGAACACGTATTCGGCGCGCGTTTCGTTCGCGACGATGTCCTGCGTCTCGCGGTCGACGATGATGTACAGCGACAGCGCCGGGCGGAAGCCGCCTTCCTTCAGCGTGAACACGTCCACTACGTCGTCGGGCAGCATCGTGATCTTGTCGCCTGGCATGTAGACGGTCGACAGCCGCGCGCGCGCGATCGCGTCGATCGCGTCGCCGCGCGTGATGCCGAGCGCCGGCGCGGCGATGTGCACGCCGATCCGTACCCGGTTCTCGGGCAGATGCTCGACCGAGCACGCGTCGTCGATTTCGGTGGTGGTCACGTCGTCGATCGAGAACGCCTCGACGTTCGCGCGCGGCAGATCGTCCGGCAGCGCGCCGACCGTGACGGGCGGGAAACCGGTGCCGTGCGGGAAGTGCTCGGCCAGGAAGCGCGCCTCGTGCAGCGCGCGCGGCGAGGCCACTCCGCCGCAATCGAGCATCAGCCGGGCCTGCGACACGCCGAGCGCGATCGCCGCGGCGTCGAGCACCTTGTATTCGATCGAGTTCTTGTCGGGGCGCGTGAGCAGGTTCAGCGCCTTGCCTTCGAACGAGGCCGGCAGCTTGCCCGCCTTCAGTTCCTCTTCGTAGCCGGCCTGCACCAGCGCCTGCTGGCGCTTGCGCTCGAGCCCGGCAAGCGCCATCTTCAGCTGCTCTTCGGGCGCGCGCTGATACTGGCCGCGCCCCTTGCGGCGGAAATACACGGGCGAGCCGTGCATGCGCAGCACCAGCGCCGCGCGCTCGACGGGGCCGTAGCCGCTGCCGAAATACTCGTCGGCCAGCGTGGCGTAGGCAAATTCCTCGCTCGGCGCGCATTCCCACAGGAAATCGAGATCGATTTCCTGTGCGGTCGCATCGGCCTGCTGCATCAGTTCGCCGGCCGCCGGCTTGTCGAATTCGATCAGCACATCCTTGGCGCGCACCTTGGCGCGCCGCCCGCCCGGCAGCTCGACCTGAAATGCGTCGCCCTGGCGCGACAGCACGCTGCCGGCCTTGAAACTGCCCGATTCCTCGAAAAAAACGTTCACTCGCTTAACTCTCGTTGAGACTGTCCGGCGCCGCGCGGCGGCGCCTCGTCCAGCTTGGATTGAATTCGGTTGCCGACCCGGATGGGCCCGGCTAGGGCGTTCGCGGCGCGTCGCAGAACGCCAGCACCTCGTCGGCGTAGTCGGCGAACTCGCTGATGCCGTGATCGCTGCCGTCGATGAAGCGGGTGCGCGCGCCCCGATAGTGCGCGAGCATCTCGCGGTAGTCGAGCACTTCGTCGCCCTTCGCGGCGATCAGATAGTAGCGTTCCGGGCGCGTCACGGCGCGCACGCTCAGCGCGTCGAGTTCGCCCAGGTGGCGCGGCTCGACGACGATGCTGCCGCCGCCGTGCCAGAGCGGCTGTTCGCCGAGATGGCGCATCAGATCGCGCTGCGGCAGCGTGGCCGGATTGAGCAGCACCGCGCGCCAGCCGTGTTTTTCGGCCAGCCAGGTGGCGTAGTAGCCGCCCAGCGAACTGCCGATCACGGTGACCGTGTCGGGCGCCGCGCCGGCCACCTCGGCTTCGGCCAGCGCCACCGCTTCGAGCGGCGATACCGACAGCGCCGGGCAGCGCCACTCGTCGGCGCGGCCGAGTTCGGCCATGCGCGCCGCGAGCAGCCGCGACTTGAACGACTGCGGCGACGAGCGGAACCCGTGCGGATACAGGATCACGCGCCGCTCCGTGCGGGCAGCGCGTCGAGCAGCTTCTGGTGCACGCCGCCGAAGCCGCCGTTGCTCATCACGAGGATCTGGTCGCACGACCGGGCGGCGGCCGCGACGGCCTTGACCAGCGCGTGGAGATCGTCGAACGCCTGCGCGCGCTCGCCGAGCGGCGCCAGCGCGTCGGCCAGGCTCCAGCCGAGCGCGTCGCGGCCCGACGCCGCGCCGTAGCCGAACACGAGATCGGCATCGGCAAGGCTGCCCGGCAGCTGCGCCTTCATCGTGCCTAGCTTCATGGTGTTCGAGCGCGGCTCCAGCACCGCGAGGATACGGGTGTGATCGCGGCCGATCCGTGCGCGGAGGCCGGCGATCGTGGTGTCGATCGCGGTCGGGTGGTGCGCGAAATCGTCGTAGACGGTCACGCCGTCCACGCTGCCGCGAATCTCCATGCGCCGCTTGACGTTGCGGAACGTCGCGAACGAGCGCGCCGCCTGGGCCGGCGGCACGCCGACCGAGCGCGCGGCCGCGATCGCCGCCAGCGCGTTCTGCCGGTTGTGCTCGCCCTGAACCGTCCATTCGACTTCGCCCATCCGCTCGCCGCGCCAGTAAACGGCGAAGCGTTCATCCACCGGCACGCCGTCCTCGACCGGCAGCGCCTGCCAGCCGCCCTCCACGCCGAAGCGCTCGACCTCGCTCCAGCAGCCGCGCGCCAGCACGCGGTCGAGCGCGGCCTCGCGGTCGTTGTACACGATCCGCCCGACGCCCGGCACGGTGCGCACGAGATGGTGGAATTGGGTTTCGATCGCGGCAAGATCGGGGAAGATGTCGGCGTGATCGAATTCGAGGTTGTTCAGCACCGCGGTGCGGGGCCGGTAATGGACAAACTTGGAGCGCTTGTCGAAGAAGGCCGTGTCGTATTCGTCGGCCTCGATCACGAAGAAGCTCGAATCGGTCAGCCGCGCCGACACGCCGAAGTTCAGCGGCACGCCGCCGATCAGGAAGCCCGGGTTCAGGCCCGAATCCTCGAGCAGCCAGGCCAGCATCGAGCTGGTGGTGGTCTTGCCGTGGGTGCCGGCCACGGCCAGCACCCACTTGTCGGCCAGCACGTGCTCGCCGAGCCACTGCGGGCCGGAGGTATACGGCAGGCCGCGATCGAGGATCGCTTCCATCAGCGGGCTGCCGCGCGACACGACGTTGCCGATCACGAACAGATCGGGCGCCAGATCGACCTGCTCGGCGCCGTAGCCTTCGATCAGTTGTATACCCTGCGCTTCGAGCTGGGTGCTCATCGGCGGATAGACTCCCGCGTCGCATCCGTTCACGGTATGGCCCGCCTCGCGGGCGAGCACGGCGAGACCGCCCATGAACGTGCCGCAGATGCCAAGAATGTGGATATGCATAGAGAGCTGTCGCGCCGCGCGGGCGCCATGCGAAGTCGCGAATCGAAACCGGCGACCGCGCCGTGCCGCGACGATCGCGCCGACCGGCAGCCGGAGAAAGGCTGCCATTGTAACCGAGCCGCCTGCCCCGCCGCGTCGGTCGGGCGCGCGCAGCGCCGGGCGGCCGATCGAGTATGATTGGCGCACCATGCCTCGACACTCCCTGCTCGACCCGCGTCGCGTCCGCGAGGAAATCGCGCTCGCCGCCGCCCGCCTCATCGCCGAGGACGGGCTCGATTACGCCGCCGCGAAACGCAAGGCCGGTCGCCCGCCAGTTGCTGGGCGATACCCGGATCGCCGGGGAATGGCTGCCCGACAACGACATGGTCGAGGCCGAGCTGCACGAATACATGGCGCTGTTCCAGTCCGACACGCAGCCGGCCGAGCTGGCCCGGCTGCGGCGCGTGGCGCTCGACTGGATAGGCCGGCTCGCGCCGTTCTCGCCCTACCTGGCCGGCGCCGTGCTGAACGGCACCGCCAACGCGCACTCCGACATCCATCTGCAGACGTTTTCCGACAGCCAGAAGGAAGGCGCGATCTATCTGCTGAACCAGAACATTCAATACGACGTGTCCGAAACGCGGCATTTCGCCGGGCGCGGCGACGTCGAAACCCTGAGCTTTCTCTGGCGCGAGCGCCGCGATCCCGACCCGATCGGGATACACGTGGCGCTCTACGATGCCGACGACCTGCGCGGCGCGGTGCGCGCCGATGCGCGCGGCCGGCTCAATCGCGCCGACGCCGCAGCCCTGCGCGCGCTGCTCGACGCGCCGGCCGCCCTTTCCACCCCGATTCGATCCGAAGATGAACAGTAAACGATTCCTCCCCGTAGCCGTCGTGGCGGTCGTCGCGGTCGCCGGCGGCCTGACCGACTGGATGCGCGGCGACGTGTTCGAGAACGCCGCCGAGGCGGCCACCGCCAAGTCCGATCCGGTCGCCACGCTGTGGGCCGCGCAGGTCACCGACGACGCCGGCAAGCCGCAATCGCTGGCCGCCTTCAAGGGCCAGAAGGTCGTCGTGAACTTCTGGGCGTCGTGGTGCGGCCCGTGCGTCAAGGAAATGCCGGAGCTCGTGCAGCTCTCGCACGCCTACAAGGCGAAGGACATCCGTTTCGTCGGGGTGGCCGTCGATTCGGACAAGAACGTCCAGGCGTTCCTGCAGAAAGTGAAAGTGGATTACCCGGTATTCGTCAGCGGATACGCCGGCGCGGATCTGGCCCGTAATTTCGGCAATACCGCCGGCGCGCTGCCGTTTACGGTCGTAATTGATGCGAACGGTCGGGTACGCATGCCAAAATTGGGCGAAATCGAGCCGAACCAACTCAAAAAGACGCTCGACACGCTCTGAACGCAAAGCTTTTCGTATCGCGCGATGCCGGCGGTTGACCTCCGGTTCGCAGCAAATTGGCGAAAAATATCGTGAACTTCGCGCTACGGCGGGCAACTCGGCCCGCCGGGAACGCGTCTGTCGAACGGCAAAACTGGACAAATTTCTCGAAACGCCGATAAAGTGCGCCCAATTCCGCAGAAATTGAAGCGACCATGACACGATTGCTGGTACTGCACGGCCCCAACCTCAATCTTCTCGGAACCCGGGAACCCGGGGTCTACGGGCGGGTCACGCTGGCCGAGATCGATCGGGCGCTGGCCGCGCGCGCAACCGAGGCCGGCGCCGAGCTGACCTCGTTCCAGAGCAATCACGAAGGCGCACTGGTGGACCGCATCCACGCCGCCCGCGACGAAAAGACCGATTTCATCGTGATCAATCCCGCGGCCTACACGCACACGAGCGTCGCGATCCGCGACGCGCTGGCCGGCGTCGCCATTCCGTTCGTCGAGGTGCCCCTGTCGAACGTGCATCGCCGCGAGCCGTTCCGGCATCACTCGTACTTCTCCGATCAGGCCGAAGGCGTGATCTGCGGCCTCGGCTGGAAGGGCTACCTGTATGCGCTCGAGCACGCGCTCGACACGCTGCAGGGCGCGCCGCGCGGCTGAGCAGTTTCAAGAATCCGAATCGCAGCCGGCACGACCGGCGCTTCACGACTAGACAAGGGGAATACCCGATGGACCTTCGCAAGCTGAAAACCCTGATCGACCTCGTCTCCGAATCCGGCATCTCCGAGCTGGAAGTCACGGAAGGCGAAGGCAAGGTGCGTATCGTCAAGAACGCGCCGCCCGTCTACGTGCAGCCCGCTCCCGGCTACGCGCCGCAAGCCGGCGCAATCGCGCCGGCCGCGAGCGTCGGCGGCGAAGCGGCTGCCGCACCGACCGCCGCGCCGGCGCCTGCCGCGCCGCAAGGCCACGTCGTCACGTCGCCGATGGTCGGCACGTTCTATCGCGCGCCGTCGCCGGGCACCGATCCGTTCGTCCAGGTGGGCGACACGGTCAAGGAAGGCCAGACGCTGTGCATCATCGAAGCGATGAAGCTGCTCAACGAGATCGAGTCCGACAAGTCGGGCATCATCAAGGAAATCCTCGTCGAGAACGGCCAGGCGGTCGAATACGGCCAGCCGCTGTACGTGATCGGCTAAGGCCGAGCGCGCCGCCCCGCGCCAGAGCGCGCTACCGGAAAGACGAATATCCGCTATGTTTGAAAAATCCTCATCGCCAATCGCGGCGAAATCGCCTTGCGCATCCAGCGCGCGTGCCGCGAACTCGGCGTCAAGACGGTCGTCGTGTACTCGGAAGCCGACAAGGAAGCCAAGTACGTGAAGCTGGCCGACGAAGCGGTCTGCATCGGCCCCGCTCCGTCGAACCTCAGCTACCTGAACATGCCCGCGCTGATCAGCGCGGTCGAGGTGACCGACGCGCAAGCGATACACCCCGGCTACGGCTTCCTGTCCGAGAACGCCGACTTCGCCGAGCGCGTCGAGCAATCGGGCTTCACCTTCATCGGCCCGCGTCCGGACACGATCCGCATGATGGGCGACAAGGTCACCGCGAAGCAGACGATGATCCGCACCGGCGTGCCGTGCGTGCCGGGTTCCGAAGGCGCACTGCCGGAAGATCCGAAGGCAATCGTCAAGATCGCGCGCTCGGTCGGCTACCCGGTCATCATCAAGGCCGCCGGTGGCGGCGGCCGCGGTATGCGGGTCGTCCACACGGAAGCGGCGCTCGTCAACGCGATCAACATGACCCGCGAGGAAGCCGACCGTGCGTTCGGCAACCCGCAGGTGTACATGGAAAAGTACCTCGAGAATCCGCGCCACATCGAGATTCAGGTGCTGGCCGATTCGCACAAGAACGCGCTCTGGCTCGGCGAACGCGACTGCTCGATGCAGCGCCGCCACCAGAAGGTGATCGAGGAAGCGCCGGCGCCGGGCATCGCGCGCCGCCTGATCGACCGCATCGGCGACCGCTGCGCCGACGCCTGCAAGAAGATGGGCTACCTCGGCGCGGGCACGTTCGAATTCCTGTACGAAAACGGCGAGTTCTACTTCATCGAGATGAACACGCGCGTGCAGGTCGAACACCCGGTCACGGAGCTGATCACCGGCGTCGACATCGTGCAGGAACAGATCAAGATCGCCGCCGGCGAGAAGCTTGTGCTGCGCCAGCGCGACATTCAGTTCCGCGGCCACGCGCTCGAATGCCGCGTGAACGCCGAAGATCCGTTCAAGTTCACGCCGTCGCCGGGCCGGATCACGTCGTGGCATACGCCGGGCGGCCCCGGCATCGGCGTCGGCGTCGATTCGCACGTCTACAACGGCTATTTCGTCCCGCCGAACTACGATTCGATGATCGGCAAGCTGATCGCCTACGGCGCGACGCGCGAGCAGGCGATGGCACGCATGCGCATCGCGCTGTCGGAAATGGTCGTCGAAGGCATCCAGACGAACATCCCGCTGCACCGCGAGCTGATGCTCGATTCGCAGTTCGTCGAAGGCGGCACCAGCATCCACTATCTGGAAAGCCGCCTCGCTGCGAAGCAGCAGGTTGCACCGGACGAGGCCTGAGCATGAGCTACCGGGAACTCGTCGTCGAACTGGCGCGCGAACATGCCGAAGCGCTGTCGGACGCGCTGATCGAACTGGGCGCGCTGTCGGTGTCCGTCGAGGATGCCGATGCCGACACGCCCGACGAGCAGCCGCTGTTCGGCGAGCCCGGCCTCACGCCCGAGCGCACTGCCTGGCAACGTTCGCGCGTGATCGCGCTGCTGGCGGAAACGGTCGATCCGGCCGTGCTGCTGGCGGCCGCCGCGAACGAAATCGGCCTCGACCTCGCGCCCGCGTTCAGCGTGCGCGAGGTCGAGGAGCAGGATTGGGTGCGCGTCACGCAGTCGCAATTCGATCCGATTACGATCGGCGAGCGGATCTGGGTGGCGCCCTCGTGGCACGACGCGCCCGATCCCGACGCGCTGGTGCTGGAGCTCGATCCGGGCCTCGCGTTCGGCACGGGCAGCCACCCCACCACGCGGCTTTGCATGGAATGGCTCGAACAGACCGTGCAAGCCGGCCAGTCGGTGCTCGACTACGGCTGCGGCTCGGGCATTCTCGCGATCCTCGCCAAGAAGTGCGGCGCGGGCGACGTGACCGGCATCGACATCGATCCGCAAGCCGTCGAATCGGCGCGTCACAACAGCGCGCGCAATCGCGCGGACGTCGCCTATGGCCTGCCCGACGATTGCCCGGTCGGCGAATTCGACATCGTGGTCGCCAACATCCTGTCGAACCCGCTCAAGCTGATGGCGTCGATGCTCGCGTCGAAGGTCAAGCCGGGCGGTCGCATTGCGCTGTCGGGCGTGCTGGCGCGGCAGGCGGACGAGGTCGCGAGCGTGTATGCGCGCTATGTCGACATTTCGGTCTGGCGCGAGCACGAAGGTTGGGTGTGCCTCGCCGGAACCCGGCGCGAAAGCCATTAGAATAGCGCTGTCCTTCACTCCGGCCCCGCTGCCCGGCTGACCATGCCACTCGCGACGCGCTGCCCCCACTGTGAAACCGTGTTCCGGATCCAGCCGGAACATCTGAAGCTGCACGGCGGTCTCGCACGTTGCGGGCACTGCCAGCAGGTCTTCGACGCGGCGAATTCGCTCGTCGCCCCCGATCCCGAACTCGCGCCGGCCATCGTCGAGCCGCAGCCCGCCACCGCGGGTGCACCGGCACAGCCGCCGCGCGTGTTCTCGGCCACCCTGCCCCGCGCCACCCCCGACCAGCCCGCCGATGGCAACTTCACGCCCGGCGACTGGGACATGTGGGCGCCCTGGCTCGACGGCGGCATCGATCCCGCACTGCGCCATCACGGCGGCAATACCGGCACCGACCCGCTGGTGCCGATCGAATCGGCCTCGCGCCTCGAAGCGCCGGCCAATCAGGCCGGCCTGATGCGCGGCGCGATGACGCGACACCCGAACGGCCAACCGACCGCCGCGGTTGCGACCGCCACGGCCACCGCCATCGCAGCCGTCGACCCGTCGCCGCCGGTCGACGCCATCGCGCGCGACGCGGTCGAGCCGTCGCTCGGCTTCGCCGCCGCGCCGCTCCCGCTCGTCGATACCGACGATCCCCTGCATCCGGTCGAAGCCGACGATCACGTCCGCGTCCGCCTGCCGCCGCGCCCCGCATCGCCCGACGCCGAGCCGTTCGCCGCCGAACCGGCCGCCGACGGCCGCGCCCATTTCGCGATGACGCGCGAATCGCCGGCCGCCGCACGCGGCGGCTTCGTCGCGGGCCTGCTGATCGTGGTGCTGGCGGGCCAGATCGCCTGGTGGTGCCGCGAGCCGCTGATCGCACACTGGCCGGCCAGCCAGCCGCTGTTCGCGCAAACCTGCGCGGCGCTGGGCTGCGAGGTTGCGCCGCCGCGCGCGATCGACGGGCTGCGGCTCGGCGCGTCGGATCTGCGCCAGCTCGACGGCCCGCGCGTGCTCGAACTGAAGGTGCCGCTGTCGAACCGCGCGACGATCGCGCTCGCCTATCCGTCGATCGAACTGACGCTGCTCGATGCGTCGAACCAGGTGGCCGCGCGCCGCGTGCTGGCGCCCTCCGATTACGTCCGGCCGGGCACGCCGGTCGGCGCGGGCCTGCCGGCAGGCGCCACCGAAACCATGTATGTTCGGATCGATACCGCACCGGGCGCCGCCGACGGCGCTCCCGGCATCGCGGCATCGAATTTCCGGGCTCTCTTGAAATTTGAGTGGGTGAAAAGGGCCGCCGGGGTACGAAAACCTACGTCGCAAAACGGTATCTTCCCACCCCTAGCCCCGCCCCAAGGCGGGGAAGTCCTCGCCGCCGGACGGGCTATGGGGCCAGGCGGCGCAAGGCTTTGCCTGGCCCGAGCCCTCAAGCGTGCTCGTAGATTTCTCCGGGTCAAGGGTTCGCTGCGCCGGGCTTCGCCCGCCCTTGACCCGGAAAAATCCACCCACTCGAAATTCAAGAGAGGCAATTTCCGCGTCCAGATCTTCTATCCGTAAGCGCACGGCGCCCCGCATCGGGCGCGCCGGCCTCAACCTCGGCGTCGCATGACGCCCTCTCTCCGGAGTACGAAATGAGCAAAGTCACCCTGGGCGGCAACCCGATCGAACTCGCCGGCGCGTTCCCGACGGTCGGCGCGCAAGCCCCCGACTTCAAGCTGGTCGGCCAGGACCTCGGCGAGCTGACGCTCGCCAGCTTCGCGGGCAAGCGCAAGGTGCTGAACATCGTGCCGAGCCTCGACACGCCGACCTGCGCCACCTCGACGCGCAAGTTCAACGAAGCGGCCAGCAAGCTGGCGGATACGGTCGTGGTGGTCGTGTCGGCCGACCTGCCGTTCGCCGCCAAGCGCTTCTGCACGACCGAAGGCCTCGAAAACGTGTCGACGGCCTCGACGTTCCGCGGCGACCGCGCATTCGCGAACGCCTACGGCGTCGACGTCACGAGCGGCCCGCTGAACGGCCTGACGGCGCGCGCGGTGGTCGTCATCGACGCGAACGACAAGGTCGTCTACACGGAACTGGTCGGCGAAATCAAGGACGAGCCTAACTACGACGCCGCCCTCGCCGCACTGAAGTAAACGCTCCCGCATTACCCTCGCGCGCACCGCCCCGGCATGGCGGTGCGCGCCGTTTTTTCTCATCTCGCCGCCTTCCCTTCTGAACAGGAACGACCTTGGCTACCCTGATTTGCGGTTCGATCGCCTACGACAACATCATGACCTTCGAAGGGCGCTTCCGGGAGCACATCCTGCCCGACCAGGTCCACCTCATCAATCTGAGCTTCCTGGTGCCTACCATGCGCCGCGAGTTCGGCGGCTGCGCCGGCAACATCGGCTACGCGCTGCATGCACTCGGCGGCGAGGCACGCGTGATGGGCACGATCGGCGCCATCGACGCCCAGCTCTATCTCGACCGCTTCGATGCGCTCGGCCTGTCGCGCGAGTACGTGCGCGTGGTGCCCGACACGCACTCGGCGCAGGCGATGATCACCACCGATCTCGACAACAACCAGATCGCCGCGTTCCATCCGGGCGCGATGAGGCAGTCGCACCTGAACCACGCCGGCGAAGCGCGCGACATCTCGCTTGCGATCGTCGGCCCGGACGGCTTCCAGGGCATGGTCCAGCACGTCGAGGAACTGGCCAAGGCGGGCGTGCCGTTAATTTTCGATCCGGGCCAGGGCCTGCCCTTGTTCGACCGCGATACGCTGCGTCGCAGCATTGAACTTGTCACCTATCTGGCGGTCAACGATTACGAAGCCAAACTGGTAAGCGACAAGACGGGCTGGTCGGAAGACGAGATCGCAAGCCGGGTCCAGGCCCTGATCATCACGCGCGGCGAGCACGGCGCCACGATCCGCCACCGCGAAGGCACCGAGCAGATCCCGGTCGTGAAGGCCGAACAGATCGTCGATCCGACCGGTTGCGGCGACGCCTTCCGCGGCGGCCTGCTGTACGGGATCGAGAAGGGTCTGGATTGGGCAACCACCGGTCGCCTCGCGAGCCTCATGGGGTCGATCAAGATCGCTCACCCGGGCCCGCAAAGCTACACGCTGAGCCGCGCGGACATCCTGTCCCGCTTCCAGACCGCGTTCGGCTACAGTATCGAATAAGATTTGTTGGAGAGAACCACCCATGCTGACCAGGAAAACCCTCTTGCTCGCCGCGATGATCACCGCTTCGGTGTCGCTTGCGGGCTGCTTCACGCCGCCGGGGTCGGCGGACGTCTATAGCTCGAGCCAGGCGAATCGCGAGCAAACCGTCCTTCTCGGCACGATCGAAAGCGTGCGCGCCGTGCGCATCGAAAGCGACACCGGCGCCGGCTCAACGCTCGGCACGCTGGGCGGCGGTGCACTCGGCGCCGTGGCCGGCAGCGCGATCGGCGGCGGTCGGGGGTCGATCCTCACCGCAATCGCCGGCGGCATCGCCGGTGCGGTGGCGGGCAATGCGATCGGTCAGGGGATGAGCACGGCGAACGGTGTGGAAATCACCGTGCGCCTCGACAACGGCGATCTGCGCTCGATCACGCAGGCCGCCACGCCTGAAGTATTCCGCGCCGGTGACCGCGTCCGCCTGCTGTCGAGCGGCGGCGTCACCCGCGTCACGCACTAGAGAGGAGACTTCAGCACGCGGCTCGCGCCGCGCTATCCCACGCATACGCGATTCGCTTCGCGTATGCGTTTTTTGGCTCTCTTGAAAAATGAGGCTCTCTTGAAATTTGAGTGGGTGAAAAGGGCCGCCGGGGTACGAAAACCTACGTCGCAAAACGGTATCTTCCAGCCCCTAGCCCCGCCCCAAGTCGGGGAAGTCCTCGCCGCCGGACGGGCTCGGGGGCCAGGCGGCGCAAGGCTTTGCCTGGCCCGAGCCCTCAAGCGTGCTCGTAGATTTCTCCGCATCAAGGGGCGTTGTTGCATAAATCGAGCGAGATCCGTTGACGTTTACGCGCAACGGTCGCGGGGCCAGCCTCCTATCAAGTCAGATTCCAGAGTAGGCGGTGTCCCATTCGTAGTTGAAGGTTGGGACGGCGGGGTTTCATAGATTAGGCAGACTCCCGATCATGGTCAACGCGTTTTTCGAGTGATCGATGCAGGGCGACGGCGAGGATCCAGAGGTCGT
>WNEB01000159.1 GCA_009914575.1 Burkholderia gladioli | reverse complement strand
CCTGCTGCCTGAACTCCAGGCTGAACTCCTGCCCCTTTCTGCCTGCCTTGCTCTTGGTCATCGTCCACCTCCTATTGCGATAGTTAATCGCTTATAGGGGTGTCCGTGAAACGGGGGCAAGATCACTATTCTGACGCGGGGGCCGCGATAGCCGATGCCGTGGCGGGCTTCGCAGCCGATGGGGGCGAAGGGCCGCCAGCCGTCATTGAGCCGCGCTGCGTCGAGGCCCGCGCTGGCGAGCGCGGCGTGGGTTGCCCGCGAGGGCTGGCGGCATGCGATGCAGAGTTTTCGCACAAGCCGCTGGGCCGTGACCACGCGCAGTGCCGCCGCAATGTGATACGGCGCGACGCCGATGTCGAGCAGGCGGGCGATCGCGCCCGGTGCATCGTTGGTGTGCAGCGTCGATAGCACGAGATGTCCCGTTTGCGCCGCCTTCAGCGCGACGTCGGCAGTTTCCGCGTCGCGAATTTCGCCGACCATGATGACGTCGGGATCCTGTCGCAGGAACGCGCGCAGTGCGACGGCAAAGTTCAGCCCCGCCTTGTCGCGCACATTGACCTGATTGAGGCCGTCGAGCTGCAATTCGGCCGGATCCTCGATGGTGCAGAGGTTGCGCGAGGCAAGGTTGAGCCGTTGCAGGCAGCAATAGAGCGTGACCGTCTTGCCGCTACCGGCGGGGTCCGTCACCAGCGCAAGCCCATGCGGCGCGGCAATCGCCGCGTCGAGGTCGGCCGCCTGTTGCGGATCGAAGCCCAGCGCCGGCAGCGATAGATCGACCGGCAGCGTGTCGAGTCGGCGCAGCACGAGTTTCTCGCCATGCAGCGTCGGCAGCGAGCTGACGCGGTAATCGCCCGTCTGGCCTGGCGCGAGCGTCAGGCGCAGTCGACCGTCCTGCGGAACGCGGCGCTCCGCGATATCCATTCGCGCGAGCACTTTCAGGCGTGTGACGACGCCGTCGCGCAGATGGGCAGGCGGTGTGGCGAGCCCATGCAGCGCGCCGTCGATTCGCAGCCGCACGCGCCAACCGCGCTCGGTCGGCTCGATATGAATATCGGACGCGTCGCGCGCAGCCGCCGCTTGCAGGATTTCGTTGACGAGGGCGACGACGGGCGCGTCGCCGGCAGACACCGGCGGCGCGAGCCGCGCGGTATCGGAGGAATGGAGCGTGGACATCGGAAACCGGCCTCGCGGCCGCCTCGGGAATCGCGACGGGACGATCATCGCGCGGGCGGCGGCTGGCCGGTAGTCGACCGAACCGGCCAATGGTGCGGGCGTTGCGGCTTCGCTAGGATCGAGGCATGAAGGAAATCAGCGCAGCAGCCCGCGCGTGGCCCGTGCGGGTCGCGGCTTGAACAGCTTGACGGTGCGCACCGCCTGGTCGTCGCTGCGCATGACTTCGAGCATCACGTCGCCTTCGGGAATCTCCTCGAGGATTTCGAGGATCAGCCCGTTCAGCGTCTTCGGCCCCTTGGTCGGCAGGCTCAGATGCAGCCAGCGGTTCAGTTCGCGCAGCGGGATGCCGCCCGACACGATGCATTCGCCGCTCGCGTTCCAGCAGCCGCGCGAGCCGCTGCCGTTCGGCGTCGAGGTAGTGAATTCGCCGATCAGCTCCTCGATGATGTCCTCGGGCGTCATCAGGCCTTCGAGTTCGCCGTATTCGTTGACCACCAGTGCCGTGCGCTGGCGGCTCTCCTGGAAATACTGCAATTGCTGGAACACGGGGTACCCGACGGCACGTAATACGGCTCGGCCAGCAGCCGGCGCAGCGTGTCGCGGTCGAGCTCCTGGTTGCGCAGCGCGGCCAGCGTCTTGCGCACGTGCAGCACGCCGAGCACCTGATCGATGTCGCCCTGATAGACGATCAGGCGGTTGTGATAGCAGGTTTCGATTTGACGGAGGATGTCGTCGAGCGGGGCGGCGAAGTTCAGCGATTCGATCTGGCGGCGCGGGATCATCACGTCGTCGACGGTGATGTTTTCCAGGTCGAACAGGTTCAGCAGGATGCTGCGGTGCTTGGTCGGCATGAAGCTGCCCGATTCGAGCACGATCGAGCGCAGCTCCTCGATCGAAAAGCGTTGATCGCGGTCGCCCTTGGTGTTGATGCGCAGCAGGCCGAGCGTGCCGTTCGCGAGCTGATTGACGAACCAAATCACCGGCTTCATCACGCGCATCAACGGTGCGATCAGCAGGCTGGCCGGCAGGGCGATGCGCTCGGGATAAGTTGCGCCGACGATCTTCGGCGTGATTTCGGCGAACACGATGATCAGGAACGCCACGATACCGGTCGCGATCGACAGCACCAGAGTGTCGTGACCGAACGTGCGCAGCGCGATCGACGTGGTGAGCACCGGGATGATCGTGTTGAACAGGTTGTTGCCGATCAGGATCACGCTCAGCAGTTGGTCTGTGCGCGTCAGCAGCCGTTGTGTGGTTTTCGCGCCGAGCGCGTTCTGGTTGGCGAGGAGCTTCAGCCGGTGGCGGTTCAGCGCCATTATGGCCGTTTCAGAAATCGAGAAGAAGCTGGAGCAGAGAAGCAGGACAAAGACGGCGCAAATTTGCGCCCATAAGGGGATGTGGTCCACGCGGATCGGGAACGGTGAGGGTCAGGTATGAGGTGACTATAGCAGAGGGCCGCCCGGCGATCGTGATAGGGCCGCAGTGAGGCCCGTGGCGGTGCTTGACGGGAAGGGCAACGAAACGGGTAAAAAGAAACAGGCAAAAAAAGCCTCTCTTGAATTTCGAGTGGGTGGATTTTTCCGGGTCAAGGGCGGGCGAAGCCCGGCGCAGCGAACCCTTGATGCGGAGAAATCTACGAGCACGCTTGAGGGCTCGGGCCAGGCAAAGCCTTGCGCCGCCTGGCCCCCGAGCCCATCCGGCGGCGAGGACTTCCCCGCCTTGGGGCGGGGCTAGGGGTGGGAAGATACCGTTTTGCGACGTAGGTTTTCGTACCCCGGCGGCCCTTTTCACCCACTCAAATTTCAATAGAGCCAAAAAAACCACGTACGAATACGCGGGGTTTTCAAAATTCTGGTCGGGGTGAGAGGATTCGAACCTCCGGCCTCTACGTCCCGAACGTAGCGCTCTACCAGGCTAAGCTACACCCCGAATTGGACTCTTCTGCTACTTTAGTTTCGTTCAAGACTTCCTTGTCATCGAGTAAGAATATAATTGTAGCAGCGAGTTTTTGAAAATGGAAGATGGAAATGAAAAAATTGCGTCGGCGGCGGCTTGGGCTTCCTGGCGCGCGCATTCGAGCGTGTGATCGAGGGCGCCCGAACGCGTGATCGCATCGAAGATCGTGTCGAATCGATCGGTGCCGCCTTGCTCGATCGCCTCGCGCGCGAGCGTCTGCTGTTCGGGGGTGCCATGCTCGAGCAGATGGATCAGCGGCAGCGTCGGTTTGCCTTCGCGCAGATCGTCGCCGGCATTCTTGCCCATCGATTCGGCCGTGCCGGCGTAGTCGAGCCAATCGTCCATGATCTGGAACGCGGTGCCGATACGGCGACCGTATTCCGCGGCGGCTGCCTCGACCGTTGCGTCTGCGCCGGCCAATACCGCACCCAGGCGCGCGGATGCCTCGAACAGCTTCGCCGTCTTGTAGCGGATCACCTGCATATAGCGCGATTCGTCGACATCGGCGTCATGCATGTTGAGCAACTGCAGCACCTCGCCTTCGGAGATGATCGTGGTGGCTTCCGACAGGATTTCCATCACGCGCATCTTGCCGACGCCGACCATCATCTCGAACGAACGGGAATAGAGATAGTCGCCGACCAGCACGCTCGCAGCATTGCCGAACAGCGCGTTGGCCGTCTTGCGGCCGCGCCGCAACTCCGATTCGTCGACGACGTCGTCGTGCAGCAGCGTGGCCGTGTGAATGAACTCGACGACCGCGGCCAGCGTGTGGCGATGGCTGGAGCTGTCGCCGAGCGCACCCGCGACGAGCAGAAGCAGCGCCGGGCGCAGCCGCTTGCCGCCCGCGCCGATGATGTATTCGGCGATCTGGTTGATCAGCAGCACGTCCGACGACAGGCTTTGCCGGATGACGCGGTTGACCTGCTCCATATCGTCGGTGATCGGAGCCAGCAATTGGGCGGCGCTCAGGGAAGGGGAGGCAGTGGACGACATGATCATGGAATTGGGTAGTGCGCCGGATTATAAGGCGATTCGGGGCATTGCCGGGCCGTAGCCTGCCCCCCGCGTCAGAATAGTTGTGCCCGGATAGGATCTGGAAATCCGGGGGTGCTATGAGGGCGAGAAGTGGCAAAGTACAGACAGGCATTCAAGGACAAGGTGGTTGCAAGGTTGTTGCCTCCGGAGAGCGCGCCAGTTGAAGATGTCGCGCAGGAAACACGTGTGAGCGTAAGGACGCTGGAGCGGTGGCGCAGTGAGTCGCTGTCCAGCCGCGCCCGCGAGCGGGGCTGGACAGCGGCATCGCGACTGGACGCGGTGCTCACCACCGCCGCGCTGGACGAGGCATCGCGCAACGCCTGGTGTCGCGAGAACGGCGTGTATCCGCAGGAGCTTGCCGCA
>WNEB01000158.1 GCA_009914575.1 Burkholderia gladioli | reverse complement strand
GTCGTACATCAGCTCATCAACGCTGATCCGCGTGTTCCGGATCAGCTCGAGCATCGGCAGCAGCAACTGGGCTTGCTCGGCAAGGCCCGCGCGCAGCGCTTCGTGCTCTTGTTTACCAACAACACGAAACTCAGCATCAGCACGACGGTTCGGTTTCTTGGTAGGCTTCATTTCGGCGGTTCTCCTATTCGGGAGGTTGGTCCTGGAAACCCGATTCTCTCGGATTCCTACGGGAACCGCCGCCTTCAACCTTCAACTACGTTTGGGACACCGCCCGCCGTGCAGGCCGAAATCGGCTTCCTGAAGACGCCGCGCGGCGCGGGTTACGCGTTCGCGGGCGGCGATCTCGACGATCCGAAGACGCTCGGCGAAGGCGCGGGCATCGGCCTGCGCAAGGAAGACACCGATCTGAAAGCGAAGATCGACGGTGCAATCGCGGCCTTGCGCAAGGACGGCACCTACGACAAGCTCGCCAAGAAGTACTTCGACTTCGACGTGTACGGCAAGTAAGTCACGCAAGTCACGCACGCCGCGCCGGTTCGCCGGCCGCCGTCGACGCGGGCCCCTCGGGGCCCGTTTTCGTTGGGCGGCGTCGCGCGTGGGCGCGGCACCGGCCGCCGCGGCGAGCCCGACCCACGCCCCCGGGCGCCGCGGCGAGCCGCCCCCGGGCGGCCATGCCCGGCGCGTACAATCGTCGTTTCCTCCGTCCGGACGACTCCGCGCGGCGGCTCCGCCCGCCGCGCCTTTCGATCATGCAAACGCTGACCCATCCGCTGATTTCCCCCGCGCTCGGCACCGAGCGTCATATCACCAGCTTCCATTACGGGCCGCGCAGCGGGAAAAAGGTCTATATCCAGTCCTCGCTGCACGCCGACGAATTGCCCGGCATGCTCGTGGCGACGCTGCTCAAGCGCCGTTTCGCCGAGCTCGAGGCGGCCGGCCGCCTGCGCGACGAAATCGTCGTGGTGCCGGTGCCGAACCCGATCGGCCTGGCGCAGCACGTGTTCGGCGATCATCTGGGCCGCTTCGAGCTGCACTCGATGCAGAACTTCAATCGCAACTTCCACGATCTCGGCGCGCTCGTGATGCCGCGCATCGACGCCCGCCTGAGCGGCGACGCCACGCGCAACCTCACGCTGATTCGCGCGGCGATGCGCGACGCGCTCGACGCCGTTGCGCCGCGCACCGAGCTCGAATCGCAACGGCTCGCGCTGCAGAAGCTGTCGTTCGATGCCGACGTGGTGCTCGATCTGCACTGCGATTGCGACGCGGTCATGCACCTGTACACGAACCCGGACCTCTGGGACGAGGTCGAGCCGCTCGCGCGCTACCTCGACGCGCAGGCCTCGCTGCTCGCGCTGAATTCGGTCGGCAACCCGTTCGACGAGGTGCACAGCTTCTGCTGGTCGGAGCTGCGGCAGCGCTACGGCGATCGCTTCCCGATCCCGAACGGCGCGATCTCGGTCACGGTCGAACTGCGCAGCGAGCGCGACGTGTCCTACGCACTGGCCGAGCACGACGCGCAGGCGATCGTCGATTACCTGACGCTGCGCGGCACGATCGACGGCAAGCCGGCGCCGCTACCGCCGCTCGCGCATCCGGCCACGCCGCTGGCGGGCACCGAGCCGCTGGTGGCACCGATCTCGGGCGTGCTGGTGTTCCGCACGCCGGTGGGCGTCGCGATCGAGCCGGGCCAGGCCGTCGCCGATATCGTCGATCCGCTCAGCGACCGCGTCGTCACGCTGCACGCCAGCGTGGCGGGCGTGCTGTATGCGCGCCAGGCGGTACGCTTCGCCACGGCGGGCATGGAAGTCGCGCGAATCGCCGGCGCCACGCCGATCCGCACCGGCTCGCTGCTATCGGCCTGACGCAAGCGAAGGCGAAGGCGGGAGCCGGAACGGACGCGCAAACGCAAAGGGCCGGCCGCGCCTCCCCGCGCCACCGGCCCCGCCCTCCCACGCCCCGCCCACGCCCACTCTGCCACTGCCACGCCCGATGGGCACCCCCCCACGGCCCGCATCGGGTTTCCCGCTCTCTCAGGTCCTTCGGCGCGCTCACGCGCCGTGCCCGCGCTCAGAACGCCGGCACGATCGCGCCGTTGAACTTCGTGTCAATGAACTGCCGCACGTCCGGCGATTCGTAGGCGGCCACGAGCTTGCGCACCCACGGCTTGTCGCGATTCTGCGTGCGCACGGCGATCAGGTTCGCATACGGCCCCTTCAGATCCTCGATCGCGATCGCATCCTTCACCGGCGTGAGCCCGGCCTTCACCGCATAGTCGGTATTGATCGACGCGGCATCGAGGTCCGGCAGCGCGCGCGGCAGTTGCGCGGCATCCAGTTCGACGAGGCGGATCTTCTTCGGATTCTCGACGACGTCGAGCGGTGTTGCATTTACACCACTCGCGCCGACGCCCGGTTTGAGCTTGATGACCCCGTACTTCTGCAGCAGCAACAGCGCGCGATTGCCGTTCGAGGGATCGTTCTGAATGCCGACTTTCGCGCCCACCGGCAGCGCATCGAGCGATTTCAGACGCGTCGAATAAAAACCCATCGGCGCCGTATACGTGAGGCCGGCATTGACGATCCGATAGCCGCGCTGGCGGATCTGGCTGTCGAGAAACGGCTGATGCTGGAAGCCGTTCGCGTCGAGATCGCCGGCGTCGAGCGCCGCGTTCGGCTGCACGTAGTCGTTGAATTCAATGACTTTTATCGCGAGACCCTCGCGCGCGGCCACCTTCGCGACCTCACCCCAGATCTGCGCATCCGGGCCGCTCATCGTGCCGATCCGCAGTGCCGCGCCTTCGGCGCGCGCCACGTTGGACACGGCACAGGACAGTGCCACGCCGGCGACGAGCACACCGCCGATCCGGGCCCATCGAGCCAACCAATGCGTCATCGCAAACTCCCCTCGAAACAAGTCGGTGAAGAACGATTCATCCTCGCATGCGCCGCGATCGCGCCTAACCAAGCGATTGCCCTCCGCATTCGCCGCACCCCGCGAAATGCAATGCAGAAATCGGCATAAACGTTGCTGCCGCAACCGCTTAAGCTCCGCTGTGGCGTGGGCGCTACACCTGATCGAATATGACAGCGACTGTCACATTCATTACGTGCCCCGTCGATAAAGTGCGATCCGTTCCTTCCAAACGCCTTCAAGAGCGCGGAACCGCACACCTCATATTTCGCTCGGAGATTGCTTTGAACAAGAAACTGTTGACCACCGCCATCCTGGCCGCGACGGCCAGCGCCGCGCACGCACAAAGCAGCGTCACGCTGTATGGCGTGATCGATGCAGGCGTCAGCTACGTGAACCACAGCAAGACCGCCACGGGTTCGGACAAGCTGTTCAAGTACGACGACGGCGTTGCCCAGGGCAGCCGTTGGGGCCTGCGCGGTACGGAAGATCTGGGCGGCGGCCTGAAGGCACTCTTCGTGCTCGAAAACGGCTTCAGCACGGCAAACGGCACGGCTGGCCAGGGCGGCGCGCTGTTCGGCCGTCAGGCATGGGTCGGCCTGTCGAAGGCTGACGCCGGTACGGTGTCGTTCGGCCGTCAGTACTCGTTCTCGACCGACATCCTCGGCTCGAACTACTCGACGGGCGGCAACACGGTCGTCGGTAACTACGCGTTCCACGTGAACGATATCGACCAGCTCACGTCGAGCCGTATCAACAACTCGGTGAAGTTCACGAGCGCGAACTTCTACGGCTTCACGTTCGGCGCGTTGTACGGCTTCTCGAACCAAGCTGGCGCATTCGCCGGCGCGAACTCGACGACGGCTGGCACGACCACGACGGCTGGCTCGTCGCGCGCTTACAGCTTCGGCGTGAACTACGCGAACGGCCCAGCATCGATCGGCGCGGCGTACACGGACATCCGCTTCCCGGCGCAAGCGAGCCCGGCATTCTCGACCTCGATCGCGAACCTGACGCTCGGCACGATCCGCGACCTGCGCACGTTCGGCGTGGGTGGCCGTTACGTGTTCGGCCCGGCAACGGCATGGGTGCTGTGGACGAACACGCAGTTCGACGCACTGAGCACGGCTGGCGCGAAGTACAACGCCTACGAAGCCGGCGTGAAGTACGCACTGACGCCGGCCCTGTCGGGCGCGGTTGGCTACACGTACTCGAACGCGCATCTGGCAGGCGTGTCGTACCACTGGAACCAGATCAACGGTACGGTCGACTACGCGCTGAGCAAGCGCACGGACGTGTACGGCCTGGTGGTCTACCAGGGCGCATCGCACAACGCACAAGCGCAGATCGGTTCGAGCACGAGCTACTTCAACACGTCGGGCACGGGCACGGACAGCCAGCTGGCATTCCGCGTCGGCATCCGCCACAAGTTCTAAGCATTCGCCAAGCCGGCCGGGGACAGAGGTGGCCTCGCTCATTCGGACAGTCTTCTGAGATTTTTAAGTGGAACGTCCGAGGCAATCATGCTGCCGATTTGATCGCAGGCAGCGTCGCGAAGTATGCCTCATCCGGCGTCTGATCCGCCAGGCTCGAATGGGGCCGTTTCCGGTTGTACAGATCGATGTA